>DASQRI010000385.1:0-25121 GCA_035642975.1 Mycobacterium sp. | reverse complement strand
GTCGTCGTCGAGGAACGCGGCATTGACCAGATCGTCGAGATCCATTGTGGCGATGTCGTTTTCCCTGGCCTGTCCGACGTCGGCGCCGGCGGCCTCATTGGCCAGGGTCAGCAGTAGGTCCAGCACGCCGGCCTGCCGAAGGCGTTTGATCGGAATCGACGCCACGACCCGTTGAATCTCCGCCTCGCCGGGCGCAGCCTTTGGCGCCGCCTCGGTCGATGTGCCGACCAGTTCTTGGCGGAAGTAACCGGCCAGCGCCGCGGAGTTCGGATAGTCGAAGATCAGGGTCGGCGAAAGGGGCAGCCCGGTAGCGGCTTTCAACCGGTTGCGCATTTCGACCGCGGTGAGCGAATCGAAGCCCAACTCCTGGAACGCCTTGTCCGGGTCGATGGACTCCGGAGTGCTGTTGCCCAGCACGGTCGCGATATGCGACCGCACCAGGTCCAGCAGCACCGTCTGCTGCTCGTCCTCGGGCAGGCCGTCAAGGCGTTGCAGCAGTGCGGTCTTCGACTTGGCGGCGGCCAGCGAGTCGTCGACCTGGCGCCGTGCGGGCGCGTTGATCAGGTCGACGAACATCGGCGGCAGGGTGCCGCCGTCGAATTTGGCACGCAACGCGGTGGTGTCGATGCGGGCTGGCAGCAGGACCGGCTGGTCGATCACCATTGCGGTGTCGAGCAATTGGAGTGCCTCGGTCGACGACATCGCCACGATGCCGTCGCGGGCGAAGCGAGCGAAGTCGACGGCTTCCAAGGCGCCGGTCATGCTGCTGGTCTGGTCCCACAGGCCCCAGCCCAGCGAGACCGCGGGCAGTCCCCGCGACCGGCGATGCACCGCCAGCCCATCCAGGAAGCTGTTGGCCGCGGCGTAGTTCGCCTGACCCGACGAGCCCACCAGGCCGGCCATCGACGAGAACATCACGAACGCCGAAATCGGCATATCGCGGGTCAGCTCATGCAGATTCCACGCCGTGTCGATTTTGGCCCGCAGCACCGCGTCGACCCGTTCGGGCGTCAACGACGTCACGACCGCATCGTCGAGCACGCCCGCGGTGTGGATCACCGCTGACAACGGATGCTGCGCCGGAATATCGGCCAGCACCTGGGCCAACGCCGGCCGATCGGCGGCATCACACGCCACCACCGACACCGCAGCGCCGGCGGCCTGCAATTCAGCGGCCAACTCCGCGGCGCCCGGCGCATCCGGGCCACGCCGACCGATCAACACCAGGTTGTGAACGCCGTGATTGGCCACCACGTGGCGGGCCAACGCCGCACCCGCCATCCCGGTGCCACCGGTGATCACCACCGTGCCCGCAGCCCAGGTATCCGGCATCGTCAAGACCACCTTGCCGGTATGACGCGCCTGGCTCAGATATCGCAGCGCCGCACCGGCCCGACGCACGTCGAACGCGGTCACCGGCAACGCACGCAGTGTGGTGTCGGCGAATAGCCGGGCAAGCTCGGTCAGCATTCCCTCGATGTGGTCTGCCCCGGCCTCGAAGAGATCGAACGCGCGGTAGCGCACGCCCGGGTATTCGCGGGCGATCGCGTCCGGTTCGCGGATATCGGTCTTGCCCATTTCCAGGAAGACCCCGCCGCGGGCAACTAGTCGTAGTGAGGCGTCGACGAAATCGCCGGCCAACGAGTCGAGCACCACGTCCACGCCGCGGCCGCCCGTCGCCGCGCGGAACTTGTCCTCGAACTCCACGGTGCGGGAGTCGCCGATGTGATCGTCGTCAAAGCCCATGGACCGCAACGTGTCCCACTTGCCCCGGCTGGCGGTGGCGAACACCTCGGCGCCGAAGTGCCGCGCCAGCTGGATCGCAGCCATCCCCACGCCGCCCGCGCCGGCGTGCACCAGCACCCGTTGGCCCGGCTTGATGTCGGCCAACGTCGTCAGCGCGTAGTACGCCGTCGCGAACACCACCGGCGCCGTCGCGGCTTCCTGATACGACCATCCGGTCGGGATCTCCATCAGCAGGCGTGCGTCGGTGACCGCCAGGCTGCCGGTGCCTTCCGGGAACAACCCGGTCACCCGGTCGCCGACGGCGAAACGACCTTCCCCGGAGGCGGATTCGACCACGATGCCGGACGCCTCCACACCCATGGCGGCGTCCTCGTCCGGGTACAGGCCGAGTGCGATCATCACGTCGCGGAAGTTGGCCGCCATGGTGCGCACCGCGATGCGAACCTGTCCGTGGTCCAACGGAGCATCGGCGTCCGGGATCGGTTCGACGACCAGATTCTCGAAGGTGCCCTTGCTGGACATGCCCAGCCGCCACGGCTCATCGCGCGGCGGCACCAGCAGCGCGTCCACGGCGCGACTGCCGTGCACCCGACCGGTGTAGACGGTTTCACCGCGCACCAGCACCTGCGGCTCACCGGCGGCCAGAGCCGCGGCGACCGTCGTATCGCTCAGCGGGGCATCGGAATCCACCAGCACGATCCGGCCGGGATGCTCGGTTTGCGCCGAGCGCACCAATCCCCACACCGCGGCGCCGGCCAGGTCGGTGACGTCCTCCGCCGGCAAGCCCACCGCGCCGCGGGTCGACACCACCAACATCCCCGAGTCGTGCTCGGCAAGCCAGGATTGCAGCGCCGCCAGGGCGTCGTGGGTGCGGCGGTAAGTCTCAGCCAGCGGATCACCTTCCGCGGGTTGGGATTCGAACACGTCGTACGACGGGGTCTCATCGTGCGATCCGGCGGCCGCGGGTGACCACACCACCTCGAAGATCCGGTCGGGTCCCGAACCCGATACCGCGGCCATCAACTGCTGCTGCGTCACCGGACGCGCCACCATCGAGGCCACCGACAACACCGGTAGGCCCAGTGCGTCAGCCAGTTCCACCGACACCGACGTGGGGGTACCGCCCGCTTGCGGGGGAGGACCCGACGGCGCGATCCGCGCCCGAACCGACGACGCGCCGGCCGCGTGCAACGACACGCCCTGCCAGGAGAACGGCACCAGCACACCGCTTCCGGGGTCCCGATCGGCCTCGGTCGCCACGATCACCGCGTGCAGGGCGGCGTCCAGCACCGCCGGGTGCACACCGAAGCCCGCCGGCGATACCCCGGCGTCGCTCGGCAGGGACACGTCGGCGAACACCTCGTCGCCGCGGCGCCACATCGCGGTCAAACCTTGGAACGCCGGGCCGTATCCATAGCCACGAGCTGCCAATCGGTCGTAGAGCCCGTCGATGTCGACCGGTGTCGCGCCCACCGGCGGCCATGCGGACAAGTCGGTGCCCGGGTCGGCGGCACCCGGTCGCACGACGCCTTCCGCGTGCAGCGTCCAGCCAGAGTGGGCGTCGCGGCGCGAGAACACCGACACCGCGCGGCCGCCCGATTCGTCGGCACCGCCGACAACGACGTGCACCGACACCGAGCCGGTCGCGGGAATCACCAACGGCGCGGCCAGCATCAACTCCTCGACGACCGAGCAGCCGACCTCGTCGCCGGCACGGATGGCCAACTCGACGAAGCCCGCACCCGGGAACACCACCACACCGCCGACGGCGTGATCGTTCAGCCACCCCTGCGTGCCCGGCGACAGACGGCCGGTCAGCACCACGCCGCCCGACGTCGGCAGCTCCACCACCGCGCCCAGCAGCGCGTGCTCGCTGGCTTCCAATCCCAGACCCGCGGCGTCGACCGCGGCGCCATCGGCGGACAGCCAAAACCGCCGTCGCTCAAAGGCATACGTCGGCAGCTCGACGAACTTGGCTCCGGGCAGCATCGCCCGCCAATCCACGCCGACACCTGACGCGAATGCCTGTGCCACTCCGGCCGTCAGGCTGATCGGCTCGGGACGGTCCTTGCGGAGCATGGGCACGGACACGATGTCGGTGTCGGCAAGTGATTCCTCGATGGACGAGGTCAGCCCGCCGCCGGGCCCCACTTCGAGGAACCGGCTGGCACCTGTCGAGTTGGCATAGCGGATGCTGTCCGCGAACCGGACTGCCGCCCTGATGTGTTGCGTCCAGTAATCGGCCGACGCGAAGTCGTCGCCCGCCAATTCTCCGGTCAGGTTGGAGATGACCGGAATGTTGACCGGATTGACCCCGAGTTCGCGTGCCGCGGCTTTGAACTCGCCGATCATCGGCTCCATCAGCGGCGAGTGGAAGGCATGCGACACCGCCAGCCTGTGCACCCGACGGCCCTGTCCGCGCAACTGATCCGCGATGGCATTCACCGCGACCTCGTCACCGGACACCACCACTGACGACGGTCCGTTCACCGCCGCGATGCCGACGTTGCCGGTCAGCAGCGGACGCACTTCGTCCTCGGTGGCCTGCACGGCGGCCATCGCGCCGCCGGACGGCAAAGCCTGCATGAAGCGGCCGCGCGCGACGACCAGCAGCGCAGCGTTCTCCAGCGACAGGGCGCCGGCGACGTGCGCCGCGGTCAACTCCCCGACCGAGTGACCCATCACGAAGTCGGGGCGTGCGCCCCAGGATTCCAGCAACCGGTAGAGCGCAACCTCGACGGCGAACAGCGCCGGCTGGGCGAATTCGGTGGTGTTCAAGAGGTTTTCGTCGCGGCCCCACATGACTTCGCGCAGCGGGCGCAGCAGGTGCCGATCCAACTCGCCGACCGCGGTGTTGAAGGCTTCGGCGAAGACCGGGTAGGCGGCGTGCAGACCCATGCCCATACCGAGCCACTGGGAGCCCTGGCCGGGGAACACGAAGACGGTCTTGCCGCCCGCGGTGGTCTGCCCGGCGATCACCGGTGGGCTCGGCTCGCCACCGGCCAGCGCACCCAGGCTGGCGAGCAGCTGGTCACGGTCTGCGCCGAGCAGTACCGCCCGGTGCTCGAAGGTGGTCCGCCCCGCCAACGACCACCCCACGTCTTCGGCCGTCAATTCCTCGCGGGCGCCGATGAATTCGACCAGCCGGGACGCTTGAGATGCCAGCGCTGTCTCGGACTTCGCCGACAACACCCACGGCACGACCGGCGGTGCGATCGGGCTGGGCACCGTCGGCTCGACTGCGGGTGCCGCCTCGATGATCACATGCGCGTTGGTGCCGCTGATCCCGAACGACGACACACCCGCCCGACGCACCCGGCCGTTGGCCTTCCATGGCTGCTGCTCGGTCAGCAGTTGCACCGACCCCGCCGACCAATCCACGTGCGGGCTGGGCTGATCGACGTGCAGTGTCGCCGGCAGAACCTCGTGGCGCATCGCCAGGATCATCTTCATCACACCGGCGACGCCCGCGGCGGCCTGGGTGTGCCCCATGTTCGACTTGATCGACCCCAGCCACAGCGGGGCTTGCCGATCCTGTCCGTAGGTCGCCAAGATCGCTTGGGCTTCAATCGGATCGCCCAGTGTCGTGCCGGTGCCGTGGCCCTCGACCACGTCGATGTCGGCTCCGTTGAGTCCGGCGCTGGCCAGTGCCGAGCGCACGACGCGTTGTTGTGACGGACCATTGGGTGCGGTCAATCCGTTCGAAGCGCCGTCCTGGTTGATCGCCGATCCGCTGACGATGGCCAGCACCGGGTGCCCCAACCGCCGCGCATCCGAAAGGCGTTCCACCACCAGCATTCCGCCGCCCTCGGAGAATCCGGTGCCGTCGGCGGCGCCGGCGAACGCCTTGCAACGGCCGTCGGTGGAAAGCCCGCGCCAGCGGCTGAACTCCACGAAGATGTCGGGCGTGGCGTTGATCGTGACGCCGCCGGCCAGGGCCAGGTCGCACTCCCCGGACCGCAACGACTGCACCGCCATGTGCAGTGTCACCAGCGACGTCGAGCATGCGGTGTCGACCGACACCGCCGGGCCTTCCAGCCCCAATACGTAGGACACCCGGCCCGACGCGACGCTGGACAGCTGACCGGTCAGCCGGAAGCCTTCCACCGGCTTGGCGGAGAACATGCCGTAGCCCTGTGTCATCAGGCCGGCGAAGACGCCGGTGGCGCTGCCGCCCAAGGTGGTCGGGTCAATTCCGGCCCGCTCCAGCGCTTCCCAGGACAACTCGAGGAACATCCGTTGCTGAGGGTCCATCGCCAGCGCTTCGGAGGGCCCGACGCCGAAGAACGCCGGGTCGAAGTCGGCGACGTCATCGACAAAGCCGCCGACGCGGGTGTAGCAGGCACCGGCGACGTCCGGGTCGGGGTTGTACAGGTTGGCCAGATCCCAGCCGCGGTCGCGCGGGAATTCGGTGACGACGTCGCGACCTTCGATCACCATGTCCCACAAGTCTTCCGGAGAGTTCACCCCGCCCGGGTACCGGCATGACATGCCGACGATCGCAATGGGATCGTCGGCGCTGACCCGCACCGCGGGCACGCTCTTGACGTCCTGCGGGACGCCGGCGAGTTCGGTGCGGAAGTAGGAGGCCAGCCGGCTGGGTGTCGGGTAGTCGAAGATCAACGTCGGTGACAGCGCTAGCCCGGTAGCGGCTTTCAGCCGGTTGCGCATCTCGACAGCCGTTAGCGAATCGAAGCCCAACTCCTGGAACGCGTTGTCCGGGTCGATGGACTCCGGAGTCGTGTTGCCCAGCACGGTCGCGATGTGCGAGCGGACCAGATCCAGCAGAACCGCATGCTGTTCAGCCTCGGGCAGCCCGTGGATACGCTGCGCCAGAGCAGATTTGGATTTACTAGCAGCCAGCGAATCGTCGACCCGACGGCGGGTCGGCGCGGTGATCAGGTCGATGAACATCGGCGGAACCACAGCGGCGTTGGCACGCAGCGCGGCGGTGTCGATGTGGGCGGCCAACAGGAACGGCTCGTCGACCACCATCGCGGTGTCGAAAAGCTGCAGCGCATCGGCCGACGACAGCGCCTTGACGCCGGTGCGCGCCAGCCTGGCCCGGCCCGCGGCGTCCAGTCCGCCGGTCATGTCGCTGGCCTGATCCCACAGGCCCCAGCCCAGAGAGATCGCCGGCAGCTTGTGCGCCCGCCGATGCATGGCCAGCCCGTCCAGGAAGGTGTTAGCCGCGGCGTAGTTCGCCTGACCCGACGAACCCACCAGGCCGGCCATCGAAGAGAACATCACGAACGCCGAGATCGGCATATCGCGAGTCAGCTCATGCAGATTCCACGCCGTGTCGACCTTGGCCCGCAACACCGCATCAACCCGCTCCGGCGTCAACGCTGTCACCACCGCGTCGTCGAGCACACCGGCGGCATGGATCACGGCCGACAACGGATGCTGCACAGGAACATCCGCCAACACCTTGGCCAGCGACTCGCGGTCGGCGGCATCACAGGCCACCACCGACACCGCCGCACCGGCGGCCTGCAACTCGGTGATCAGCTCCGCGGCCCCCGGCGCATCCGGGCCACGCCGACCGATCAACAACAGATTCCGCGCCCCGTGATTGGCCACCACATGCCGGGCCAACGCCGAACCCGCCATCCCGGTACCACCAGTGATCACCACCGTGCCGGCCGCCCACGCATCCGGCATCGTCAAGACCACCTTGCCGGTATGACGGGCCTGACTCAGATAACGCAATGCCGCCGGCGCCCGACGAACATCAAAAGTGGTCACCGGCAACGGCCGTAACACTCCGGCGTCGAACAGTTCGGCGAGCTCCAGCATGTACTGATGCATCCGGTTGCGGCCGGGTTCGAAGAGGTCGAACGCGCGGTAGCGCACGCCGGGGTATTCCTGCGCGATCACGCCGGGGTCGCGGATGTCGGTCTTACCCATCTCGAGGAACACCCCGCCTGGGGCGACCAGATGAAGCGAGGCGTCGACGAATTCACCGGCCAGCGAGTCCAGCACCACGTCCATGCCGCCGTCGCCGACCACGGCGCGGAATTTCTCCTCGAACTCCAGCGTGCGGGAATCACCGATGTGGTCGTCGTCAAAGCCCATCGCCCGCAACGTGTCCCACTTGCCGCGGCTGGCGGTCGCGAACACCTCCAACCCGAAGTGCCGGGCCAGCTGTACGGCAGCCATACCGACACCACCGGTGCCGGCGTGCACCAGCACCCGCTGACCCGGCTGGACGTCGGCCAAATGCACGAATGCGTAGTAGGCGGTGGTGAAAACGGCTGATATTGCGGCCGCTTCGGCGTAGGACCAGTCCGACGGCATCGGAAGCAACAGCCGGGTGTCGCCGGCGACCAGGGTGCCGCTGCCGTCCGGGAAGAACCCGTATACGTCGTCACCGACGGCGAATTCGGTGACACCTGGCGCGACTTCGATGACGACGCCGGCACCTTCGCCACCGATCAGCGCGTCGTGAGTGAACATGCCCAGGGTGATCATGATGTCGCGGAAGTTCGTGGAGATGGCACGCATGGCCACCCGAACCTGGCCGGGTTCCAGCGGCGCACCGGCATTCGGCACCGGTTCGAGTTGCAGGTTCTCGAAGGTGCCTGCGGTGGACAGACCCAACCGCCACGGCCCGTCGACGGGCGGCACCAAGATGCCGTCCACTGCCCGGCTGCCGTGCACCCGCGCGGTGTAGATCGTGTCACCGCGCACGAGGACCTGCGGTTCACCGACCGACAACGCCTGGACGACCGCCGTATCGCTCAGCGGCGCTTCGGAATCCACCAGGACGATCCGGCCGGGATGCTCAGTCTGCGCTGACCGCACCAATCCCCAGACCGCCGCGCCGGCCAGATCCGTGACATCCTCCCCCGGCAACCCGACGGCCCCACGCGTCGACACCACCAGCACGCCTGATTGGTGTTCGCCCAACCAGGACTGCAGCGTCGCCAACGCGGTGTGCACGCGCTCGTAACTTCCGGTGACCGGGTCCTGGCCGGCCGCAGCGGAATCGAACACCTCGTAAGTCGGCGTCTCGGCGTGTGACGCGGCCGAGGCGGGCGACCACGCCAGGTCGAAGAGCCGGTCCCCGCTTGCGCCCGACACCGCCGCCATCAACTGCTGCTGCGAAACCGGACGCGCCACCATCGACGTCACCGACAACACCGGCAACCCCAGCCCGTCGGCCAACTCCACCGACACCGCGGACGGGCCCGACGGCGCAATCCGCGCCCGTACCGCTGACGCCCCCGCGGCGTGCAGCGACACACCCTGCCAGGAGAACGGCAATGCCACGCCGTCGCCGTTATGGGTTATCGCGGCCGCATGCAGCGCCGCATCCAACAACACCGGATGCACACCGAATCCGCTTACCCCCCCGGCGGCTTGCGGCAGCGTCACCTCGGCAAACAATTCGTCGTCGCGACGCCACAGCGCGGTCAGACCTTGGAAGGCCGGGCCGTACTGGTAGCCGCGCGCCGCCAAGCGCTGGTAGCCGTCGGTCACGTCGACGGCAGTCGCGCCCTCGGGTGGCCAGACCGACAGATCCGCACCCGAGTCGACCGAGCCCGATGACAACGACCCGGTTGCGTGGCAGGTCCACGCCGAATCTGCGGTGTCTCTGGAAAAGACGGACATGCTGCGCTGGCCCGATTCATCGGCGGCCCCCACGATCAGTTCCACCGCAACCGACCCGGAGGCCGGCAGCATCAGCGGCGCCTGCAAGGTGAGTTCATCCACCACCGAGCAGCCGACTTCGTCGCCGGCCCGGATGGCCAACTCGACGAAGCCCGCGCCCGGGAACACCACCAACCCGTCGACGGCGTGATCGGCCAACCAGCCCTGAGTGGCCGGCGACAGCCGGCCCGTCAGCACCACCCCGCCGGAATCCGGCAGCTCCACGACTGCGCCCAGCAGTGCGTGTTCACTGGCTCCGAGCCCCAGACCGGCGGCGTCCACCGCGGCACCATCGCCAGCCAGCCAAAAGCGCCGTCGCTCAAAGGCATACGTCGGCAAATCCACGAACGAAGCCCCGGGCAACACCGCACGCCAATCCACTCCGACACCAGAGGCGAAAGCCTGCGCGGCCGAGGCGAGGAACCGGTACAGGCCGCCGTCCTCCCGGCCGAGCGTGGGTATGGCGATCGCCGTGGTACCGCCGTCGGAGGCAGTGTCCTCGATGCCCGCGATCAGCGCGGGGTGCGGACTGGATTCGATGAAGGTCCGATAGCCGCTTTGGGATGCGGTTCGGACCGCAGAAGCGAATTCGACGGTCTGGCGGATGTTGCGGAACCAATAGTCCGCGTCAAGACCGGCGGTATCCAAGACGCCGCCGGTGACCGTGGAGAAGAAGACGGTACGTGCCGAACGTGATTCGATGCCGGACAGTGCCTCTGCGAGTTGCTCGCGGATCGCTTCCACGGCAACGGAGTGCGACGCGTAGTCGACGTCGATGCGGCGGGCCCGAAGTTCACGTTCGGTGCAGTACGCGACGAGTTCGTCGAGGGCGGCCACTTCTCCAGAGACCACGACAGCCGACCGTCCGTTGATCGCGGCGATGCTGAGCCGATCGCCGTAGGGTATCAACAGTTCTCGCGCTTGCTCGGGTCCACATGCCAGGGAGGCCATGCCGCCGCGACCGGACAGCACCAGCAGCAGTTTGCTGCGCAGTGTCACCACGCGTGCGGCGTCGCGCAGCGACAACGCGCCGGCGACGTAGGCCGCGGCGATCTCGCCTTGGGAGTGCCCGATGACGGCGTCTGGGCGCACACCGATCGATCGCCACAATTCGGCGAGCGAGACCATCACCGCGAACAGCGCCGGTTGCACCACGTCGACACGGTCCAGGCCCGGCGCGCCCGGCGCGCCGCGCAGCACGTCGATCAACGACCAGTCGACGAACTCCGCGAACGCCTCCGCGCAGGCATTGATCGCGTCGGCGAAAACTGGCGCTGCATCGAGTAATTCGATGCCCATGCCCAGCCATTGGGAACCCTGGCCGGGGAAGACGAACACGGTTTTGCCGGCCGGTGTGGCCTGGCCGGTGATCACCGACGCACCGGGCAACCCGTCCGCCAACTCCCGTAAGCCCGTCAGCAATTGGCCGCGATCGCTACCGAGCAGCACCGCGCGATGCTCGAACGTCGACCGCCCGGCCAACGACCACCCCACATCGGCAGCAGCCAATTGTTCGCGGGCGCCGACGGATTCGGCCAACCGCGATGCCTGCGCCCCCAACGCCGCCGCGCTCTTGGCCGAAACCACCCATGGCACCACCGACGGTTGCGAAGCCGGGCCGTCGGCGGACCCCACCGGCGGGGTCGCCTCGATGATCACATGCGCATTGGTGCCGCTGATCCCGAACGACGACACTCCGGCCCGGCGCGTTCGACCATCGGCCGGCCATTCTCGCGCCTCGGTGAGCAAGGACACCGCACCGGCGGACCAATCCACATGCGGGCTGGGCACATCTACATGCAGCGTCGCGGGCAACACCTCATGGCGCATCGCCTGCACCATCTTGATCACGCCCGCCACGCCCGCGGCGGCCTGGGTGTGACCCATATTCGACTTGACCGAACCCAGCCACAGCGGCTCCTCGCGGCCCTGGCCATAGGTGGCCAACAACGCCTGGGCCTCAATCGGATCGCCCAACGTCGTCCCGGTGCCATGGCCCTCCACCACATCCACCTCGGCCGCGCTCAGCCCGGCATTCGCCAACGCCGTACGCACCACCCGCTGCTGGGAAGGACCGTTGGGCGCGGTCAATCCGTTGGACGCGCCGTCCTGGTTGACGGCGGTGCCCCGCACCACCGCCAAAACCGGGTGCCCGAGTCGCTGCGCATCCGAAAGCCGCTCCACCACCAACATCCCGCCCCCCTCGGACCAGCCGACACCGTCGGCGGCTCCCGAAAAGGGTTTGCAGCGCCCATCCGGCGACAGACCCCGGTGCCGGCTGAATTCGACGAACACCGTCGGGGTGGCGTTGACGGTCGCGCCGCCGGCCAGCGCCAGGTCGCACTCCCCCGACCGCAACGACTGCACCGCCATATGCAAGGCCACCAACGACGACGAGCACGCCGTGTCCACCGACACCGCCGGGCCTTCCAGCCCCAGCACGTACGCCACCCGGCCGGTGGCGACACTGGACGTCATGCCGGTCAACCGGTAGCCCTCGATCTCTTCGGCGAGCATGCCGTAGCCCTGAACGATGATTCCGGCGAAGACACCGGTGGCGCTGCCGCGCAGCCGGGTCGGGTCAATCCCGGCCCCCTCCAAGGCTTCCCACGACAACTCCAGCAGCATCCGATGCTGTGGGTCGGTGGCCAGCGCCTCGCTGGGCGACACCCCGAAGAAGCCCGCGTCGAAACCCGCGACCTCGTCGACGAACCCACCCGCACGCGTGTAACACTTATGTGGCGCGTCGGGATCATCGTCGAACAGCCCGGCCAGATCCCAGCCCCGGTCGGTCGGGAACTCCGACATCACGTCGCGGCCGTCGGCGACCATGTCCCACATGCTCTCCGGGGAATCGACCCCGCCGGGGAAACGGCAGGACATACCGACGATCGCGATCGGCTCACCGGAGCGTTCCAGCAGCGCTCGGTTCTTGCTCTTCAGGCGCTCGACCTGGACCAGCGCTTTCCGCAACGCCTCTGTTGCATGCTGAAGTTGGTCAACCATGTCGTTACCCCTCGCCTAACGTCGGTCGTCGCTCAATCCGGAATGCGGCCCCGGGAGCAGCGTCATCCGTCGCGACTGCGTGACTGCTCGTCGACCCGAGAACATCGTTGGCGGACGCCGCCAACTTCGCCCACGTTCCCAATACGCTCGCTACTCCTGATTTCCATCGCCGAGAAGTAGCGCCGTGCGCTGACTTGCCCGCCTGATTCATGGCCTGGCTCCACAGCCAATTCCGGCGTTGTCCAGCGATCCATGGCGAGACTCTACCGGTCACACGTCAGCCGAGGCCAAGCGCGTCTTCGCTCGTCAACGATTGCCGCGACGGTGGCAGTCAGGCTGGTCGGCGCCACCCGTCGGCGGCCTGCGCGGCGCGCATCAGGGCAGCGCACAGCTCACGCAATTCGGGAGCGTCGGCACCTTCGTCGAGCGCGATAGCCACATCTTCCGCTGCGCATCGGACCTGATAGACGCGGTCGGACAGGTCAGCGGCCTCGTCGGCGGACAGCACCACCGCGTCGGCGGGCACCGACGCGCCTTTCGCGCCGTTGATCGAGGCCCGCTGCTCGTAGGCGCGCTGCCGGCACGATTGCCGGCAGTACTGGCGGCGACGGCCCATCCCGCTGTCGGCCACGTCGCGTCCACACCATCGGCACGGCTGCGGGCGGACGCGACGAGTCACGCGGCCGACTTTAGTCGGGGTATGCGCCGAATCCCGGTATCATTGACCGTTGGGTCGCGTTACGCCCGGGAACTATGCCGACCGCCACAGCGTTGTTCAATCCGCTAGCTGCATAAGAAGAATTTAAGAGGAGTGGGTACCAATGGCTGATCGTGTCCTAAGAGGCAGTCGCCTTGGAGCCGTAAGCTACGAGACCGACCGCAACCACGACTTGGCGCCGCGCCAGATCGCGCGCTACCGCACCGAGAACGGTGAGGAGTTCGACGTCCCGTTCGCCGACGATGCCGAGATCCCCGGCACCTGGCTGTGCCGCAACGGCATGGAAGGCACCCTGATCGAGGGTGACCTGCCGGAGCCCAAGAAGGTCAAGCCGCCCCGCACGCACTGGGACATGCTGCTCGAGCGCCGCTCAGTCGATGAACTCGACGAACTGCTCAAGGAACGTCTCGAGCTCATCCGGACGCGCCGTCGCGGCAGCTGACGGCGGCTCGCTTCGCTAACTCACCGGTTGGCTTGGCATCACGCGCTTGCGGTTCAGCCGTCCGTCGATCCCCCACTGCGCGACTTTGACCAGCGCTTCGCGGATGTTGGATCCGCTCATCTTGGAGACGCCCAGCTCACGTTCGGTGAACGTGATCGGCACCTCGACGACGGTGAACCCGTTGCTGATGGTGCGCCACGTCAAATCGATCTGGAAGCAATAGCCCTTCGAGTCGACGTGGTCGAGATCGATCTTCTGCAGGACTTCCCGACGGTAGGCGCGGTAACCCGCGGTGATGTCGTGGATGCCGATGCCCAGGGCCAACCGCGCGTAGGTGTTGGCGGTCCAGGACAACGCCCAGCGCCGCCACGGCCAGTTCTGCACGTTGCCGCCGTCGACGTAGCGCGACCCGATCACAAGGTCCGCTCCGGCATCGACGGCGTCCAGCAGAAGGTGCAGCTGTTCGGGCGCGTGGCTGCCGTCGGCGTCCATCTCGACGAGCGTGGTGTATTGCCGGTCGAGCCCCCAGGCGAAGCCGGCCAGATACGCCGCGCCCAGGCCGTCCTTGACGGTGCGGTGCATGACGTGGACCCGTTCGGGGTCGGCCGACGCCATTTCGTCGGCCAGCTGTCCCGTGCCGTCGGGGCTGTTGTCGTCGACGACCAGCACGTGCACGTCGGGAAGAGCCCGCTGGAGTCGCTGCAGGATCAGCGGGAGGTTCTCCCGCTCGTTGAAGGTGGGAATGATCACCAGGGTGCGCAGGGTGGGACGATCGCCCGCAACCCGCGACACGGGATCGCCGGTGGTCATATGTCTCCTTTTTCTGGCCCATGGTGGGCTGAATACTGACCGCCCTCGTCGAGCGCGGTTTGCTCGCCATACTCGCCGAACTCGGCATCATCGCCGCCGTCGACCACATCATCGTCGCCTGGCGGGTCCTGGTCCGATCTGTCCGGCGCCTGGCCGAGGTTTTTCCCCAGCTCTGACAGGCGACGGTTGAGATCCGTGAACCATCCATTGTGCAGCATCGCGGCAAGTAGGACCGCGATAGCGGCCAGGACCAGAGTCCCCTGCACGATCGGGCCCCACCTGGCGGCAGGTGTCAACGACGTCTTGAGACGCACTTGGTTGTCCAGGTAGGCCGGGGTAAAGAACTTCGTCGTGTCCAGCTCCCGACCATCGGGAGTGACCAGCGCGGAGATTCCCACGTTGCTGGCGACGATGGCGTAACGGTCGAGCTCCACGGCGCGAACCTTCGAAAAGGCCAGCTGTTGCTCACTCATCGTCTGGTTGAAGTTGGCGTTGTTGGCCGGCACCGCGAGCAGTTGGGCGCCGTTGCGGACCGAGTCGCGCAACGCGCGGTCGAAGATCACTTCCCAACACGTCGCAACGCCCACCGGAATGCCCGCGGGACGCACCACCCCGGTGCCGGTGCCCGGGACGATATAGCCCGCCCAGTTGGCGAGCCCGGACAGATGCTTGAAGAAGCCGCGCCAGGGCAGGTATTCGCCGAATGGCTGCACGATCCGCTTGTCGTGGCGGTCCCCGGGCCCGGTCTTCGGGTTCCAGACGATCACCGTGTTCGTTTCCGCCGGGTTGTCCGGCGACCGGCCATCGATGTCGAGCACCGTCCCGACCAGGATCGGCGCGCCGATGGCTTCGACCGCTAGCGAAATCTGCTGCGCCGCATCGGGATTAGTGAGCGGATCGATTTCCGACGCATCCTCGGGCCAGACGACGAAGTCGGGTTTCGGCGCGCGACCGGCGCGCACGTCGTCGGCAAGTCGGCGGGTCTCCCGAACGTCGTTGCCCAGCACAGCGAGACGTTGCGCGTTGAACTCCAGGCCGAGCCGGGGCACGTTGCCCTGAACGACCGCCGCGGTGACGATGGGTTCGTTGCCCGACCCGGTGCCGGAGTGGCGGACCTGCGGCCAAACGGCGGCGGCGGCGAAAAACACCAGGCAGATGCAGATGGCCGGCAACACCACTGCGGGCGGCGCTTCGGCGACCTGCGGCCGACGCGACGTTCGCCACCACGACACGGTCTCCAGGGCGATCGCGGCGACGCTACAACCGGTCAGCACGATCGCCAGCGAGAGCAGCGGAACGCTGCCCAGCCGGACCAGCGGCAGAAACGGGCCGGCGGTTTGGCCGGCGGCCACCACGCCCCACGGGAATCCCCCGAACGGGACCGTCGACTTCAACCACTCCTGCGCCGCCCACAAGATCGCGAACCAGATCGGCCAGCCAGGCAACCGCCGCACCACCACGGCCGTTAGACCGAAGATCCCCGGGAACACCGCGCAGAGCAGCACCAGCGCCAGCAACGGCGTGGCGCCGACGAGGATGCTGATCCAGCGGATGAGCGGCAGGTAGAACGCCATGCCGAACAGAAAGCCGTAGCCGAATCCGCCGAGCGGTGTGGTGGCCGGGCGGGTCAGCACCCAGGCCATTAAGGCGAACGCGATGACCGCGGCCCACCACCAGTTGAACCTCGGATAGCTCGAGCAGAGCAGCAAACCGGCGACGATGGCGGCGCTCAGCCGCGTCAGCCGCGGCCGCAGCCACCTGCCCGCCTGCGGCAACCGTATCCGCAGTTCACGGGCTGACCAGGCCAGCACCACAGCGGACAGCTGAACCAGGTGCTGCCACAGATAGGCCGCTACCTGGAGGGCCCGGCTGCCTAACATCGCCAGCCGGTCACCGTGGTCGTCCCGCGGCTCGAGATCGTCATCGTGCGACTCGAGGTCAGCGTCGTCATGTTCGACGTGATCAACGAGGATTTCAATTTCGCCGGTGTCGGTGTCGCCGTCGTCTTTGATCGCCGGGATGACCTCGGTGTCCTCGCCGGGCCGAATCCAGCGGTCGAACCGCCTGATGCCCCTAGCCATGGATGACCGCACCTCGGTGCACGGTCTGCCGGCAACGGGGCAAGCTGTCGGTCGGGCCGAGCCGTGGCAGCGCAGGCACCCGCGACCGAGGGTCGGTCGACCAGCGCCGAACGACGTCGCTGGGCCCGCTGACGTCCAGCTCGCCGCAATCCCAGACGGCGTAGGACGCGGGCGCGCCGGGAACCAGGCTGCCGCTCAGCCCGTCTCCGGCACCGCCGGCCCGCCAGCCGCCACGGGTCGCCGCGGCAAATGCCGCTCGCACGGAGATCGAGCTTTGTGGCGTCTGGTGGTTGGCGGCTGCGCGGATCGTCGCCCACGGGTCGAGGCCGGTCACCGGGGCGTCGGATCCGAACGCGAGGGCCACGCCTTGGGATGCTAACAGCGCAAACGGGTTGAGATGCCCTGCTCGAGCGATACCGAGACGGTCGGCGTACAGGCCGTCGGGGCCACCCCAAAGCGCGTCGAAATTGGGTTGCATGCTGGCCATGACCCCCCAGGCGCCCAGCTTGGCAGCCTGGTCGGCGGTCACCATCTCCAGGTGCTCCAGGCGGTGGCCACATCGAGCCACCGCGACCACGCCGAGGTCCTCCACGACATGTTCCAGACCGGCGACGACCATCGAAACCGCGGCGTCACCGATGACGTGGAAACCGGCCGTCACACCGGCTTGGGTGCACGCACGCAGGTGCGCGGTGACAACCTCGGCATCCAGGTAGCACGTTCCGGCGTGATCAGGGGTGTCGGCGTAGGGCTCATGCAGCCAGGCGGTGCGCGAGCCCAGAGCACCGTCGACGAACAGGTCGCCGGCCAGCCCGGCCGCACCCGTTTCCTCGAGGACTACACGCGCCTGCGCCGGGCTGGTCACCGCCTGGCCCCAGTAACCGATCACCTCGACACCATGGCCCCGCGAGCCGAGGGCACGCAGTTCGTGCCAGTCGTCGAGCCCGCCGATCTCGGGGCCGGCGCATTCGTGCACCGCGACGATCCCGTTGGCAGCCGCGGCGTTCAGCGCCGCCAGTCGGGCGGCGGCACGCTGGCCATCGGTCAACAGGCCACGTGCGGCGGCGCGGACCAGATGATGCGCGTCGCCCACCAGGGGCCGCTGTTCGGCGAACCCGGTCGCCGACGGTAGTCCCCAGACCCGCTTGCGCAGGCCGGTCGACGCCAGCGCCGAGTGCACGTCGACGCGGGTCAGGTAGGCGGGTCGCTCGCCCAGCACCGCGTCCAGGTCCGCGGTGCTCGGCGGCGCATGCTCCGACCACGACGATTCGTCCCAACCGTGGCCCCAGATCGGCTCGCCGGGATGGGCCGCCGCGTAGTCGGCGATCAACTGCAGGCAATGCCGGCGTGACGTCGAGGCCCGCAAATCCAGACCGGTGAGCGTCAACCCGGTCGCAGTGAGGTGGATGTGGCTGTCCACGAAACCCGGCGCGACGAAGCCACCGTCCAGATCGACGACGTCGGCCCCCGCGAACTGGCCGCGACCCACGTCGTCGCTGCCCAGCCAGATCACGACACCGTCGCGGACCGCCATCGCGGTGGCGTCGGGCTGGGTCGGGCTGTGAACCCTGCCGTTGACCAGCAGGGTGGTGCGAAGCTGAGACACGCGGGCTTTACTCAGGCCGCAAGGGTAACGCCGGCGGATCGACGTCCGTGATGTCGATGACCTCACCGTCGATGTAGTCGGGCTGGGGTCGGCGAGCGTATCGGTCCGCCCCGACCGTGGTGACCGTGATCAGCGGATAACGCCGGCCAATCCCCCGGGCGGCCATCGCGGTGAATACCGGTCGCGCGGCGGCCCGAGTCGGCGGCAACAACAGCAGCAGACCCGCGGCGGTGGTGACCAGGCCCGGCATCACAACCAGCAGGGTCCCCAGCGCGACCAGCGCACCGTCGGTGATCAACCGCGGCTGGTCGGCGCCCAGCCCGGATCGCAACCGCGTGAGCTGCAGCTTCAGTTGAGAACCCGCCAGCGCCAGTCCGGCGGCAAATGCGACCAGCAGCAGCAACAAGGTCCAGCCGAGTCCGATGGTCGACGCCAACGCGACCACTACCGCGAGCTCGACGACGACGTAGACCAGAAACAGTCGCGACACCATGAGATGGCAACGTCGTGGACGCCCGCGTGAGTTCCGCCGACCGCCGTTGACCGGTTAGATGGCTGACGTGACCACAATCGAGATCGATACCCCGGCCGGCCCGATCGACGCCCTGCTCGACATCCCCGACGGGCAGGGTCCCTGGCCGGGCGTGGTGGTGATTCACGACGCGATCGGGTACGGGCCGGACAAGCAGTCGATCAACAGCCACGTCGCCGCGGGCGGCTATGTCGCGCTGACCCCGAACCTGTTCGCCCGGGGCGGCTGGGCGCGATGCATGACCAAGGTCATGCGCGACGTGCTCACCAAGCGGGGACGCGCGCTTGACGACGTGCTGGCCGCCCGCGACCACCTGAAGAATCTGCCGGACTGCACTGGCCTGGTCGGAATCGCGGGGTTCTGCATGGGCGGACAGTTCGCACTGGTCATGTCGCCCAAAGGTTTTGACGCCTCAGCTCCGTTCTACGGCACACCGCTGCCGCGCGAGCTCAGCGAAACGCTGGACGGAGCCTGCCCGATCGTCGCCAGCTTCGGCAGCCGGGACCCGATCGGCCTCGGGGCGCCCAAGAAGCTGCAACGGGTTCTCGACCAAAAGGGCATCGCCAATGACGTCAAGGCGTACCCGCGAGCCGGACACAGCTTCGCCAACAAGCTTCCCGCCCAGCCGCTGCTGCGCATCGCGGGATTCGGCTACAACCAGGCCGCCACCGAGGACGCCTGGGCGCGGGTCTTCACGTTCTTCGGCGAACACCTGCAAAACAGCTAGCCCGCGGGGCGGGGTCTGATCGTGGGCCTAGCTGCCAATATGGCCACTGCATAAACTAGCCGTTGCTCGAGGTCGTTGACCGCGCCCCGTTGACTAGGTGGATGAGCTGGTCGCGGCGCTCGATCCCGAGTTTGGCGAAAGTACGATACAAATGCCCATCCACGGTTCGCACCGATACACACAACCGATCGGCGATCTGACGGTTGGACCAACCACCCGCGACAAGCATCGCGACTTCGCGTTCGCGATCGGTGATCGGCAGGGGCCGTGCCGCGGCATTAACTGCCGGCGTTCGTATTTCCCATTTGCTGGCCAGCCAATACGCGCGGGTCGACGCCGCCAGCTCCTTGCCGCGGTTGCCAGTGCGCGCGTGCACGCGCGCTGCTTGCGCTGCCGCGTCGGCAGCAAGGCCCAACGCGCCCATCTCGGCGAACCGATCAGCCGCGGCGTCGAGCAAAACGCCGTCCTGGACCACCAGCCCATGCGCATGCGCAGCAACCGTCTCCGACATGCGTGTGTTGAGGGTTTTTGCTAGCCCCTGCAGCCGGCCGGCCTGCGCACGATCGCCGAACCGGACGGTTGTGTGCAGAGCCCGCATCTCCACCGCGTGCATCCCGGACCGACGTGCGATCTGCGCGGCACGCGCAGCATGCATTCGAGCGGTCGAGGTCTGGCCGGCGGCAGCCCGCTCCCAGGCCCGGGCAAGCTCGAGTTCAGGCAAGAACAGGGCGGCCTGCGGTCCATAGGCTTCTTCCGACCTGCGGAGCGCGGCAGCGGCCGCCTCAGCGTTTCCGCGGCGGCCCTCGACCTGTGCGGCCCATGCCGCTACCAGCATCAACCAGCCCGACGGGAAACCACGCGACATCGCCGAGATCGAGTGGTGGAACGCAATACAGGCAGCTGGCAGCGCACCGCGAGCGAGCTCCACAAGTCCGAGCATCGCGTGCACGAGTGCATCTGCTTCATGTGCACCCGCAGCCATCGCGGCGTAGCGTTGCCAAACCCGCTCGGCCGCGGACAGGTCACCGACCGCCGTCAACGCCGTGACCTCGGCCAACCCAATGACAAAAGGCACGACTCCCGGTTGAGCAAGCGAAGCCGCTCGCAGTCCCCGATCAGCTATGTGGTGAAGTTCGCCGAACTGCCCAGACAGCGCCAGCGCCCAACACGTCGACGCGGCGGCCCACACCGTCGCCAACGGCGGCACATCCGACGCACACAGCGTTAGCCCCGCCTCGATGGCGTTGGGAAGGTCACCGGAGAAGCACGCAATAGTCACCTCGACCGCTGTGATGAGGCCGACCATCGACTCGGAATCGACACGATCCTTAACGCCGGCGAGTACCTGCTGTGCCTGCGTCGTCTGCCCGCACCCAAAAAACAGGTTTAGCGCGCGCTGACAGCCCCACCGGGCGGCCAGTAACTCATTGGCATCCTCGAGATCGCACTCGCGTAGGACGGCCTCGACCTCGTCGCCGCGCCCCTGCCAACTCATCGCGTCGGCGAGCAGGATCGCGGCCGGCAATCCACCGCCGCGGTCGAACGCAAAGCGCGACAGCTCTTCGCCTTCACCAATATCCGACATTGCCATTGCGTTTGCCGCCGCATCGATGATCACATCGAGGTCCGGCGGCAGGTCGCTACGCATCATGAACTGTGCCAACCGGATCTGACCGCGCACGTCGGGCAGCCGTGACCGTCGTGCCTCCAGCGCGTGCCGCCGAAGAGCTTGCGCCAGCAGACCATTGAGTTGCCGTGTGCGCACCACCCCCGCGAGTCGGAGTGCCGCTTCGCCGATGACGGGATGATTGAGCTGGGCCACCAGGGCGGATCCGTCGGCAACCAATTGGATCAAGCCGCGCTGCTCGAGTCGTGCCGCCGCGTCGGCGTCGCAAAGTCCGCGCAGGACCTCCCAGTCCAGCAACTCCCCAGCCGCCAACAGCTCTACTGCTTCCAATTCTTCTGGAGCAAGGGACCGCAGTCGAAACTCCAAAAGGTCGTAGAGTTCTCGGTCCGGGTGCAGTGGGCCTCGGAGTTGCCAGCCGTCTTCGGTGTGAACCAGGACCCCATTTTCCCGACCTGCGCTCAGCAAGCCACGCAGCAGCAGCAGATTTCCACCGCTCCGGCGGTGTAACTCGTCGACCAGTCGGGGCGCCACTACACCGCCGAGCACACGACGGGCGAGTTCGCCGGTCTGCTCGCCGGTGAACGGGTCAATATGCAAGGTGAGCAACAGCCGCTCTTTCCACAGCGAGGCCACCGCGTCGGGTACGGGTTCTTCCGACCGAATTGCCACGACCAATCGCACACTGCCGTTCGCCGCCAGCTGATGAACCAATGTGGCCGACAATGGGTCGAGCAACTGAGCGTCATCGACGACGACGAGGTCGCCCTCCTGCTCCAGAGTCTTATGGGCGGCGGCCAGCATCGCGGCGGGCCCGTGTGCTGCGTTAACAGTCACCGACCGAGAGAAGGCCCCGAGTGGCACGGCACAACCCGTTTGAGTGCCCAGCACAAACCGCACCGTCCGCCCACGGGACTCGACAGCCTTGGCGAGGGCGCGAGCCAGTGTCGATTTGCCAACGCCGCTGTCACCGACCAGCGCGACGCCGTGACACTCCGTGGTGCCGTCGAGTGCCGCCAACGCGCGACGAAACTCGTCGTCGCGAGCCACTATCGGCCACTTCAGCTGGCTTTCGGTTTGCACCGGACGTCAGACCTCCCAGGCTGTCGATGGGCCGGCACCGCTTGGCCCACCGTCTACGCAAAATGTGCTCTTAAAGAGACACGTTATGTCGGAAAAGTAGACCATGGGTACTAGATATGGACATCTCATACATGTTTCGTATTGTGTTGGTCTCGATTGCGGCACTATTGTCCCCACCATGGAGGACGTCGACAGGGATCCGGCGGTCGTCATCATGTACCTGGTGGGTCGCCGGCTGAGTTCCACCGAAATCTACGACGCGTTCGGCTTGAGTCGGTCGGGCTACACCAAAGCGTGGCACGAAGGTCGCCTGATCACGGCTGACAACGTCATACGGGTGGCGAAGCACTTCGACCTGAACCCCATTGGGCTATTGACCCGCTTCAACCTCGTTGCCGCTGAGGCGGTGAGTGACTTTGTAGGCTCGGAGCCCAATTATGGACGGAGCACAACTCACACGGAGGTGGTGACCCGCCCCACCAAGCTCCGGAATGCCGATCCGCGTACCGACATGCCGGCCCTTTAGACGGTTTGCATCAAGATGATCGCCGCCGCCACCATAGCCGCCGTCATAATCACTGGCTACTGCGTATGGGTGCGGCGTGACGCATGGAATTGTCGGTGGGAGCTGGGCAGCAGCATCACCGCGGCGTCAATGTTCGCCTGCCTCCTCCTGATGAATCCCGCGCTGTCCCTTACATTGTCCGCACCCTTACACGATCTCACCGGGCTGTGGAATATCGAGGACCTGCTGGGCCACCTAGCCTATCTGGCCGGGCTCGTCACACTCGCCCAGACGCTGGCGAAGCGAACCAACCTTGATGACCCGGAACGGTTCTTGCGCCGCCGCCTGGAGGCCCCCATCGCGATCGCGCTGCCGCTGCTTATCGGGCTATTCATCGTTGCGACACCAGGGAAGCATTGGCCGGATCTTTTCCGGGCTCCAGAAACGGGGTGGATGACTCTTTATTGGCTGGCGCTATGCACCAGCGCAAGTTATCTATTGATCCCTATCTTGAGACTGCTCTGGGTGGTGCGCCGCGACCCACGTTCCACCGTCACCGCCAACATCTATATCGCCTCCATCACCATCGACTTGGGTTGTCTTAGCTCTGTTGTAGCTTCACGCGTGATAGCGGGCTATCCGGCCGCAGTCACATGGACGCTGCTGTGCGTGGCCGCCTGTGGCTACGCCATCGCTCCCGCGTATTCATGGCACATCAAGACGCGCACGACACCGTGGCGCGCGCCCTTGACGTAAGTCAAGCCAGTGTGGCGTGGGGTATGTGCGGCTAACCGGCTGAGCGTAATTCCAGGCCGACGTTGTTCTGCATACCGCCGCGCAGCTTGCTGAAAACGTTGAACACCCGGCCGATCAGGCCGTACTCCCGGCCGACGGCGTCGTAAACAGCACCGGTCTGCGATTTATCGAGGACGGTCGCGGTCGCTTCGACGGCCTCGCCCTTCGGGTTCCCGCGGATATCGCAGACGGCCAGCGTCACCCGCGAGGTGTTGCGAATCCGCTTGACCTTCCACGATTTCTCTTGAGTGATGACCAACAGACGATCGCCGTCGGGGGCGGCCCAGATCGGAGTCGGCTTGGGCCGACCGTCTTTGGTGAAAGTGGTCAGCAGGACGTACTGCGCCTTGGCGACATCTGCAAAGCTCGGGGCCACCGGGCCAGTCTAGATGTCACACCCTGTACGACAGCAACGCGATGTGCTGCAGTAGAGGCGATGAAGCCACATTTGTCAGGAAAGATTGTCGCCATCACTGGCGGGGCCCGCGGAATCGGGCTGGCTACTGCGGCGGTTCTGCAGAGCCTGGGCGCCAACGTCGCCATCGGCGACGTCGACGAATCGGCGGCCGAAGATACGGGCGGTCGCTTGGGACTGGGGCTCTGCCGCGGATTGGATGTGACCGATCGCCAATCCTTCATCGATTTTCTCGACAGTGTTGAGCAAGGCTTGGGGCCTCTCGACGTGTTGGTGAACAACGCCGGCGTCATCGCAGTCGGTAGTGCGGTTGACGAGACGGACGCCATCACCAAGCGGGTACTTGATGTCAACGTTTTCGGTGTGATCCTCGGAACCAAGCTGGCTGCCCAGCGGATGCTGGCTCGCGGCCGCGGTCACGTCATCAACATCGCGTCGCTTGGTAGCGTGACGCCGACGGCAGGCGTCGCAACTTATTGCGCGACAAAGCATGCTGTGCTCGGGTACACCGACACCGTTCGGATGGAAAACCGGGGCAGCGGCGTCCACTTCTCCGCAATTCTGCCGACCTTGACCAACACCGAGATGATTGCCGGCGTCGGGCGGGCAAAGGGCGTGAAAACCGCCGAACCAGAGGACGTCGCCCGAGCAGTCGCCGGCGTCATCATCAAACCGAAACCGCGAGTTTTCGTTCCGCATTCGCTCGAGCTTTTGGTGGCAACCCAACGACTGATGCCGCAACGTGTATCAGAGGCACTCGGTCGCGTATTAGGCACCGAGCGCGTTTTCACCAGCGACGTCGAAGTCGACAAGCGCGCGCCGTACGCCCGGCGGACTGGTACGTCCTAAGAACTTGCGCAACAACGATTGTCAGGCGGTACGCACGTCGAAATCGGCAAGCTCGGGTCGGCGCAAGAGCTCACTGTGGCGCTCCGGTGTCCAGGGGAACAGTTCCGGCAGGCCATCCTTGCCGAGGTACCAACTGCTGCATCCGCTAACCCAGATCGTCTGCGGCATAGCCGCTTTCATACTCTCGTTGTATTCCTTGGTAGCCGCCTCGGTCGGTGCAGCGGCGTGCACCGCGCCGTCGCGGAGCTGCTCGATCCACCACACCGCATAGTTGGCCTGGTCCTCGGCGACCGGGATCAGCGATTGGTTGCCGATTGGCGAATGTGGGCCCATCAGCATGAACAGATTGGGGAATCCTGGCACCGCAACCGATCGATACGCCGCCGGGCCATCGGCCCACGCCTCGTCGAGGCTGAGTCCGCCTTCCCCGATCACTTCCAGCGGGCGCACGTAGGCCCGCGCGTCGAATCCGGTGGCATAGACCAATAGGTCGAGTTCGTGCAGTGTGCCGTCGGCGGTCACGATG
>DASQRI010000384.1:0-5747 GCA_035642975.1 Mycobacterium sp. | reverse complement strand
TGAGGTCCAGCAGCCGACGTCCTGGCTCACTACCCGCGGGTAAGTACATACTGGGGGCTGTGGAACCTGACTACGACGTCCTGATCATCGGATCGGGCTTCGGCGGCAGCATCACCGCGCTACGGCTGACCGAAAAGGGTTACCGGGTCGGCGTGCTGGAGGCCGGTCGCCGCTTCTCCGACGACGATTTCGCCAAGACCTCCTGGAACCTGCGTAAATTCCTGTGGGCGCCTCAACTTGGCTGCTACGGCATCCAGCGCATCCATTTGCTGCAGAACTGCATGATCCTGGCCGGTGCCGGCGTTGGCGGTGGATCGCTGAACTACGCGAACACGCTCTACGTGCCGCCGCAGCCGTTCTTCGCCGACCCGCAGTGGTCGCACATCACCGACTGGCGTTCCGAACTGATGCCGCACTACCAGCAGGCGCAGCGGATGCTCGGTGTGGTCGAGAACCCGACCTTCACCGATGCCGACCGGGTTCTCAAAGAGGTTGCTGACGACATGGGTTGTGGCGACACGTTCGTGCCAACCCCGGTCGGGGTGTTTTTCGGTCCGAACGGAACCAAGACACCCGGCGAAACGGTGCCCGACCCGTTCTTCGGTGGTGCCGGCCCGGCCCGGACCGGCTGTCTGGAATGCGGGTCCTGCATGACCGGCTGCCGCTATGGCGCCAAGAACACCCTGCTGAAGAATTATCTCGGCCTCGCGGAATCAGCTGGGGCGCAAATACATCCGATGACGACCGTCACTCGGTTCACGCAGCGGCCGGACGGGCTGTGGGAGGTTCGCACCAAGCACACCGGCCGCTTGCTTCGCCGCAAGAAGCGCACGTTCACTGCGAATCACGTGGTGCTGGCTGCCGGGACCTACAACACGCAGAAGCTGCTGTTCAAGATGCGCGACACCGGCACGCTGCCCGCGTTGTCGGACAAGCTGGGCGTGCTGACTCGCACCAATTCCGAATCGATCGTCGGTGCCGCGACGTTGAAGGTCTCGCCGGACCTGGACTTGACCCACGGGGTGGCGATCACCTCGTCGATTCACCCGACATCCGACACGCACGTCGAACCTGTCCGCTATGGCAAGGGCTCCAACGCAATGGGTCTGCTGCAGACCTTGATGACCGACGGGTCCGGTGCCGGGGGCACGGATGTGCCGCGATGGAGGCAGTTGCTGGATCAAGCCGGCGAAGATCCGCGCGGCATCC
The DNA here is from genome assembly GCA_035642975.1 of Mycobacterium sp. Lineage (GTDB taxonomy): Bacteria > Actinomycetota > Actinomycetes > Mycobacteriales > Mycobacteriaceae > Mycobacterium. The sequence continues at coordinate 4,538 of DASQRI010000384.1, read as the reverse complement.
TTCGAATGCTCAACCCCAGCAAGTGGAGCGAGCGCACCGTGATTGCGCTGGTGATGCAGCACCTGGACAACTCGATCACCACGTTCACCAAGCGCGGGCGACTGGGCCGACGCCGGTACGTCAGCAAGCAGGGGCACGGCGAGCCGAACCCGACGTGGATTCCGGTCGGCAACGAGGTCACCCGTCGCATCGCCGCCAAGATCGACGGGGTGGCCGGCGGCACCTGGGGCGAGCTCTTCAACATCCCGCTGACTGCGCACTTCCTCGGTGGCGCGGTGATCGGCGACAGCCCCGAGCATGGCGTGATCGACCCGTATCACCGGGTGTACGGCTACCCGACGTTGTCGGTGGTCGACGGTGCAGCGATCTCGGCGAATCTTGGTGTGAACCCGTCACTTTCGATTTCTGCCCAGGCCGAGCGGGCCGCGTCGTTGTGGCCGAACAAGGGTGAAAACGACCTGCGGCCGCGCCCGGGTGAGCCGTACCGTCGGCTCGACCCGATCGCGCCGCAACACCCGGTGGTGCCGGCCGACGCGCCCGGCGCGCTGCGCTGGCTGCCGATCGAGCCGATCAGCTCAGCAGGTTAGACAGAGCCACCGGACGCGCTGCGGTGCAGCGGCTCGCGTCCCGCTGGTTGCGACGGCGGTGGCAGCAGCGGCTCACGCTTGATCAGCGTGATCGTCGTCGGTGCGCTGGTGCTGAGTTCGACGTCCTCCCCGGCATGCCGGATGCTCAGTTCGCCCCCGGGTCCGTCGCGCAGCGTGTAGGTCACCTCGTCGTGGACGACGTCGACGGTCAGCCGGAAGTCGCGCCAGCGCAACCGGAATCGCAGTCGGGAGATGCCGTCGGGCAGGTAGGGGTTCAGGGTCAGGATTCCCTCGTCGTCGCGCAGGCCACCGAAGCCGGCCACCAGAGCGGTCCATGCGCCGGCCAGCGACGCCATGTGCAACCCGTCGCGGGTGTTGTGGTGCAGGTCGCGCAGGTCGACCAGCGCCGCCTCGTAGGTGTAGTCGTGCGCGAGCTCCAGATGCCCGACGTTGGCGCACATCACCGCCTGGGTGCAGGCCGACAGCGACGAGTCGCGCACCGTACGCCGCTCGTAGTAGTCGACGTTGCGTGCCTTTTGCTCGTCGCTGAATTTGTGGCTCTGCCAGTACATGGCCAAAACCAGGTCGGTCTGTTTGACCACCTGCGCGGGATAGAGCAGCGCGTACGGCTCGTGCAACAGCAGCGGGTAGGACGTTTTCTCGGTGAAGTCCCACTCGACATAGGTGGTGAACCCTTCGCATTGCGGATGCACGCCGAGTTCTTCGTCGTAGGGAATGTGGGCGGCGTCAGCGGCATTGCGCCACGCGGCGGTCTCTTCGGTGCTCACCCCCATCTCGCGGGCGGTCTCGGAGTGGCGCATGCACGCGTCGGCCGCCACCCGCAAGTTGTGCGCCGCCATCATGTTGGTGAACACGTTGTCCCGGACGATCGCGGTGTATTCGTCGGGACCGGTGACCCCGTCCAGATGCCAGACACCGTGCCGGTCGTGGTGGCCGAGCGAATGCCACAGCCGCGCCGTCTCGATGAGCACAGCCAACCCGCAATCCATCTCCAGCGACTCGTCGCCGGTGACAACCCGATAGCGCTCGAAAGCCATCGCGATGTCGGCGTTGATGTGCCAGGCGGCGGTGCCGGCCGGCCAGTATGCAGAGCATTCTTGGCCGCGGATCGTTCGCCAGGGATAGCTGGCACCCTTGAGGTCCAGCTGGGCGGCGCGCTCCCTCGCCAGATCCAAAGTCGAAGCGCGCCAACGCAATGCGTCGGCGGCCGCATGCGGCAACGTGTAAGTCAGCACCGGAAGGACGAATCCCTCGGTGTCCCAGAAGATGTGACCGTCGTAGCCGGTACCGGTCAGACCCTTGCTGGCGATGCCTCGCCGCTCGGCTCGCGCACTGGCCTGCAGCAGGTGGAAAAGCCCGAACCGCACCGCCTGCTGGCACACCGGGTCGCCTTCGACCTCGACATCGGCGCTGTCCCAGAACTCGTCGAGAATCTTGCGCTGGGCGTCCACCAGGCCCTGCCAGCCGCTGTAGCGTGCGCTGTGCAACGCGGCGGCGGCCTGGTCGCGCAGCGCCGGGCGGGATCGTTGGCTCGACCACCCGTACGCCAGGTACTTCACGATGCGCAGCTTCTGGCCCGGCCGCAGCCCACAGATCACGGTCGTTCGGGCCAGGTCGTCGCGCGCGTCGTTGGTGACCTCGTAGCGGCCCTCTACCTCGACTTCGTGGTCCATCGCCGCGGACATCATCAAGTCGCTGGCGCGTGTGCGGTGCATCAGCAGTGCGCCGCATTCGGTGCCCTCGTGATCGACGGCCTCCAGCGGGTTCTCGAGGATGGCCGCGACCCGCGGATCGCCCGACGTAACGGGTTGGTCCTCGTTGGCGACCAACTCGGATTGCACTGTGACACGGACGAATTCGTCCACTGCCTCGACCATGTATTCGATGGCGGCAACGCTGCGCTGTGACAGCGACACCAGCCGGGTCGAGGTCACCTTGACCTGCTTGCCGACCGGTGACTGCCAGTGCGCGAATCGGGTCAGTGTGCCGGACCGAAGGTCGAGCACCCGTTCGTGGCTGATCAGCTCGCCGTAGCGAACGTCGAACGGCTCGTCGTCGACCAACAGGCGCAGGATCTTGCCGTTGGTGACGTCGACGACGGTCTGCCCCGCCTCCGGGTAGCCGTAGCCCGCTTCGGCGTACGGCAGCGGCCGGACTTCGTAGAACGAGTTCAGATACGTGCCGGGCAGGCCGTAGGGCTCGCCTTCATCGAGGTTGCCGCGAAGTCCGATGTGCCCGTTGGACAGCGCGAACAGCGACTCAGATTGAGCCAGCACGTTGAGGTCCAGCTTGGTCTCGCGGACCTGCCAGGGTTCGACGGGGAAGGTGTCATCCGGGATCATTGCGGCCCCTAAAGCAGATCGCCGAGGTCGGTGACCACGACATCGGCGCCGTGGCTGCGTAATTCGTCGGCTTGACCCACCCGGTCGACACCCACCACGAAACCGAAGTGTCCGGCATGCCCGGCGGCGACGCCGGAAAGCGCGTCCTCGAACACCGCCGCCGCGGCGGGGGAGACGTTCAGCAGCTGCGCGGCACGCAGGAAGGAGTCTGGCGCGGGCTTGCCGGCGATGTGTTCCTCGCGCAGGGTCACACCGTCGACTCGCTGTTGGATGAACTTGTCCAGCCCGGTGATCTCCAGTACCTGGCGGGTGTTGGCGCTGGAGGACACCACCGCCGTGGCGAGACCCGCGGCTGCCACCTTCTCCAGGTAGCGGCGGGAGCCGTCGAATACCTTGACGCCGTCGGTGTGCAGTGTCTCCTGAAAGGCGTCGTTCTTGCGGGTGCCCAGCCCGTAGACGGTGTCCTTGTCGCTCGAGTCGTCGGGGTCGCCGTCGGGCAGCTCGATGCCGCGGCTGGCCAGAAACGACCGGACACCGTCTTCACGTTTCTTTCCGTCGACATATTTCAGGTAGTCGTCCACCGGGTCGAACGGGACGAACGGCTCGCCGGTCTGCTCGGCCCGTCGCTTCAGGAATGCGTCGAACATGACCTTCCAGGCCTTGGTGTGCACGCTCGCGGTGTCGGTCAGCACACCGTCGAGATCGAACAAACACGCGTGCACCGCTTCGGGTAGACCCAGCACGGCGGACCTCCCTTCCAGGATGACTTCGGCCAGGATGATTTCGGCCACGGGCGGGTTATGCCAATTACCACCTCACCATGCCCGATGCGGGTCCGCCATACGTTCCGGCTGACCGACTGTTTTCCCGCTGTTCGGCTACCAGACCTTGCGGGCAAAGTCAGGTCGATGGTGCGCCGGAGAATACGCTTTCGGCCAGCCTGAGCCACGCTTCGCGGAACCGGTCGGCGTCGACGCTGCCGGGTGTGCGCTTGATCAGGATCTGCACGATGGGCAGGTATGCGAGCGCGGCCAAGAGCACCGCGGTCGTCGCTTCGGGATCGTCGACGTGTGACGAGCCGGCGGCTTTGGCGCCGCTCCTCGCCGCACGCATCCGCTGGTAGGCGGCGAGTGTGATCGCCGACCACAGTTCGTCGGCGTAGTCCTCGATCGCCTCCGGCTCGCGGAACATCACCCGAAGCAGGTCGGCGTTGATGTCGATGGTTTCCCAGATCCGCTGCGCGCCGCGACGCAGCGCCTCGCGGGTGTCTGCAGGCCGGGTCCGGTCATGCTCGTCGCGCACGGCGACCATCTGGTTCACCTGGCGTTGCGTCGCCTCGGATTCACCATCCGACAGTGAGTGAGCAATCTCTCACTCAGCCTGCCGCACCGGCGGGTTCCAGCGCCTGCAACAGAGCCCCGCTGATGACCCGGCTGCGCTGGCCGTAGACGTCGACAGGTACGTCGCCCTGCACGGTAACCCGGCGCATCAGCCGATATTGATCGTCGTAGTCGTCGATCGCTCGGTGCTGGGTCGCCCGGTTGTCCCAGATGGCGACGTCGCCGGCCGCCCAGTTCCACCGGATCGT
>DASQRI010000383.1:0-9531 GCA_035642975.1 Mycobacterium sp. | reverse complement strand
GCGTGATCGGGTAACTGCCCAGCACGACCTGAAGATCGGCCAGCTGACCGGCGGCGACGATGCCGTAGGACAGCGCGGTGTTGCCGGAGATCTGCCGGTACTCACCGGTCGGCAACTTCGCCGGCGACACCTCGTAGGTGGTGGCGAAGGCTTCGGTGGTCTCGCCGTAGTTCCATCCGGCCTTGAGCGCCAACACATTCGCCTCGGCGACGTCGGGCTTGCGGCCGAACTTCTCGCGGATGAATCGCTCGCTGGTATCGATCGGTCGGCCGTACATCCATGACAAAAGGCCCAGCGCGAACATGTTCTTGGCGCGCTGACCGTCCTTCTTCGACGCGCCGATCGCCTCGACGGCGCCCAGCGTCAGCGTGGTCATGGGAACCGGCTCGACCTTGTAGTCAGACAGTTCCCCGGTTTCCAGCGGGTTGTCCTGGTAGCCGACTTTGGCCAGGTTGCGCTTGGTGAACTCGTCGGAATTGGCGATCACCAGCCCACCGATTGGCAGGTCAGTGATGTTGGCCTTCAACGCCGCCGGGTTCATTGCAACCAGCACGTCGGGCCGGTCACCCGCGGTGAGGATGTCATAGTCGGCGATTTGGATCTGGAACGACGAGACGCCGGGCAGCGTGCCCTGCGGCGCGCGGATCTCGGCGGGGTAGCTCGGCTGGGTCGCCAGGTCATTACCGAAAAGCGCTGCCTCGGAAGTAAATCGGTCGCCGGTGAGCTGCATGCCGTCGCCGGAGTCCCCAGCGAAACGGATAACGACTTTCTCCAGCTTTTCCCGTACGGGCTGCGCCGTGTCGGCTCGGTGCGAATCTGGATGAGATTCTGACCTGGCTCCGTTTTCGCTCGGACCCACGTCGCCGCCTTCCATCGCTGTCACCGCACGGGCATGTCGCAGATACCGGTACGTGTCGTCCGAGTGGACCCCGAAACGATTTTTATGTCACTGGCAGTACCGATTATTGCACTTCTCTTAGGGATTGATCGACGCCGGTTCATACCGTCACGCTACCGCCATGTAGGCAAAGCGCGAGGTCAGACACACGTCGCCGACGCACGCGACGACAAAGTGTGGCGTTCGTCACTTTTGCTGGCGCGCGAAGTCTAAGAACGGTATTTACGCGCGGGTAACATTTGCTAGCGGCTCCCACCTGTCACGCCTCCCCCGTTCGGGGGAGGCCGGGGGTAGCGGCATTCGGGCCGGTTTCGGGCATGGCTGCCCAGTAGAGCGCGCCAAGCCCGCCCCGGCGAGAAACGCCCAGCGAGATGAACGCGGCGTCAGCGCTCGCTTAGCTGTCGTCCGGTCCACCGCCGCGCCGACCGGTGTTTGAGCCACGATCGCGGCGATGCCGCCGATCCCCATCACGAACCCGATCGACGCCTGGTCCCAGTGATGGGTCAGCAGAAGATAGATCGATAGGTATGGCCCCAAGCCGTCGCGAACGTCGGCCAGAGAGAAGTTCAGTACATCCAGCGCGCGTGAAGTTCGCGGCGGAAGGGGCTCAGCGGCGCCGACACTCAACGGTTACCGAACGCCCCGCTTTGCTTGCCGAGCTAGGCGCTCTTGTCGCGGCGCTCGGTGCGTGCCGGCTTGCGCGGCACGATCGTCGGCAGCACGTTGTCCTGGACGGTTTCCTTGGTCACCACGACCTTGGCGACGTCGTCGCGGCTGGGGATGTCGTACATCACCGGCAGCAGGACTTCTTCCATGATCGCGCGCAGGCCGCGAGCCCCGGTGCCGCGGTGAATCGCCTGTTCAGCGATCGCCTCCAGGGCATCCTGGGTGAACTCGAGTTCGACGTTGTCCATCTCGAACAGCCGGGTGTACTGCTTGACCAAGGCGTTCTTGGGCTGCGACAGGATCGTGACCAGCGACTCCATGTCCAGGTTCGTCACCGAGGCGACGACAGGCAGCCGGCCGATGAACTCGGGAATCAGCCCGTATTTGATCAGGTCTTCGGGCATTACCTCGGCGAAGTGGTCGGTGGTGTCGATCTCCGCCTTGGAGCGGACCTCGGCGCCGAAACCCAACCCACGCTTGCCGACCCGGTCGGAGACGATCTTCTCCAGCCCGGCGAATGCGCCGGCCACGATGAACAACACGTTGGTCGTGTCGATCTGGATGAACTCCTGGTGTGGGTGCTTGCGGCCGCCCTGCGGTGGCACCGACGCCTGGGTTCCCTCCAGGATCTTCAGCAGCGCCTGCTGCACGCCTTCGCCGGAGACGTCGCGGGTGATCGACGGGTTCTCGCTCTTGCGGGCGATCTTGTCGACCTCGTCGATGTAAATGATGCCCGTCTCGGCGCGCTTGACGTCGTAGTCGGCGGCCTGGATCAGTTTGAGCAGAATGTTCTCGACGTCCTCACCGACATAGCCTGCCTCGGTCAAGGCGGTGGCGTCAGCGATCGCGAACGGAACGTTGAGCATCTTGGCCAGGGTTTGCGCCAGGTAGGTCTTGCCACAGCCGGTGGGACCCAGCATCAGGATGTTCGACTTGGTCAGCTCGACGGGTTCGCCCGACCGGGAATCGCGGCCCTTCTCACCGGCCTGGATTCGCTTGTAGTGGTTGTAGACCGCCACGGCGAGCGTCCGCTTGGCGGTGTCCTGACCGATGACGTAGCCTTCCAGGAATTCCCGGATCTCCGCGGGCTTGGGCAGCTCGTCGAGCTTTACGTCGTCGGCGTCGGCGAGTTCCTCTTCGATGATCTCGTTGCACAGATCGATGCACTCATCGCAGATGTATACGCCTGGCCCCGCAATTAGCTTCTTGACTTGCTTTTGACTCTTTCCGCAGAACGAGCACTTCAGCAGGTCACCGCCGTCTCCGATGCGCGCCATGGTGCTGGGGGCCTACTTCCTGTTGACCGTTTCGATCGTGCTATGTCGCGTGTAGCTCCCGACGCTACCCGCTTGCTCGGCGGCGATGCGACCGTTAGAGGCGAATCGCGTCGGTGATATTCGTGTTGTGCGCCTGAACATATCGCTTGAGACGGCCCGACGCTCGCCTGAACGCGCCACCGTGTCCCTGGCGTGTCGCGGCCGTTACGCGACTGAGAGACTGACATGCCCGGCAGCCCTACATTAGGCCTGTGGGATTCGCCCTGCCCGACAATACCGTGTTGATCGCCGATGGCGGCCTGTCGACCGAGCTCGAGGCGCGCGGCCACGACCTGTCCGACGCGTTGTGGTCGGCGCGGCTGCTGGTCGACGCCCCGCAGGAGATCGCGGCGGTGCACACGTCCTTCTTTCGGGCCGGGGCGTCGATCGCGACCACGGCCAGCTATCAGGCATCGTTCGACGCGTTCGCCGCCCGCGGGATCGGGCGCGACGAGACGGTCCGGTTGTTGCGGCGCAGCGTCGAACTCGCCGGCAACGCACGCGACGAAGCCGGGCGCAACGGGTCGTCGACCAAACAGCGGTGGGTGGCGGCGTCGGTCGGGCCGTACGGCGCCGCTCTCGCCGACGGTTCGGAATACCGCGGGCGGTATGGGCTCACCGTTGTGCAGCTAGAAGACTGGCACCGGCCCCGGCTGGAGGTGCTGGCCCACGCCGGAGCTGACGTGCTGGCGCTGGAGACCATTCCTGACGCCGACGAAGCTGAGGCATTAGTGAACGTTGTGCGGTCACTGGGCGTACCGGCCTGGCTCAGCTACACCATCGACGGCACCCGCACCCGGGCCGGCCAGCCGCTGGCCGACGCGTTCGCCGTGACCGCCGGGGTACCGGAAGTTGTTGCGGTTGGGGTCAATTGCTGTGTGCCCGAGGATGTGCTGCCGGCCATCGGGCCGGCCTTGGACACCAGCAAACCGGTGATCGTCTATCCCAACAGCGGCGAGCACTGGGACGCCGCCCGACGTGCCTGGGTAGGCCCATCGCGGTTTTCGCCGCGGCTGGCCGTGCAGTGGGTGTCAGCCGGCGCGCGTGTGATCGGCGGGTGCTGCCGGGTGCGCCCGGCCGACGTCGCCGAGCTGGCAGCTGCCTTGGCCTAGCCGGCCAGGCGGTCGATCAGGCCGTCGACGCCGAGAGTTTGCGGTACTCCAGCACGGTGTCGATGATCCCGTAGTCCTTGGCGTCTGCGGCGGTCAGGATCTTGTCCCGGTCGGTGTCTTTGCGGATCACCGCGGCGTCCTTGTTGGTGTGACGGGCCAGCGTGGTCTCCATCAGCGTGCGCATCCGCTCGATCTCAGCGGCCTGGATCTCCAGATCGGAGAACTGGCCCTGGATGACCCCGGACAACGACGGCTGATGAATCAGAATCCGCGCGTTGGGCAGCGCCATCCGCTTGCCCGGCGTGCCGGCGGCCAGCAGCACCGCCGCGGCCGAGGCCGCCTGACCCAGGCACACGGTCTGGATGTCGGCGCGCACGTACTGCATGGTGTCGTAGATCGCCATCAGCGAGGTGAACCCGCCGCCGGGCGAATTGATGTACATGGTGATGTCGCGGTCGGGGTCCAACGACTCCAAGACCAGCAGCTGGGCCATGATGTCGTTGGCCGACGCGTCGTCGACCTGGACACCGAGGAAGATGATGCGTTCCTCGAACAGCTTGTTGTACGGGTTCGACTCTTTGACACCCCAGCTGGAGTGCTCGACGAACGACGGCAGGATGTAGCGCGCCTGCGGCTGGATGTCGGGGTTCATGACGGTGTGACTCCATTGGTCTCGGCGCGGGTGATGATGTGGTCGACGAATCCGTATTCGAGGGCTTCCGGGGCGGTGAACCAGCGGTCGCGATCCGAGTCCGCCACGATCCGCTCGATCGGCTGGCCGGTGAATTCGGCGTTAAGCCGGAACATCTCTTGCTTGATGACCGCGAACTGCTCGGCCTGGATGGCGATGTCTGCCGCGCTACCGGTCACCCCACCCAGCGGCTGGTGCATCAGGATGCGGGCGTGCGGCAACGCGTAACGCTTGCCCTTGGTGCCGGCGGCCAGCAGGAACTGCCCCATCGACGCGGCCATGCCCATGCCATAGGTGGCGACATCGCACGGCGCCAGCACCATCGTGTCGTAGATCGCCATGCCGGCGCTGATCGAGCCGCCGGGCGAGTTGATGTAGAGCGCGATGTCTTTAGTCGCGTCTTCGGCCGCGAGCAGCAAGATCTGCGCGCATAACCGGTTGGCGATGTCGTCATCCACCTGCGAACCCAGGAAGATGATGCGCTCGGAGAGCAACCGCTCATACACCGAGTCGACGAGGTTCAGACCCTGCGCGCTTGCCCGCATTTCAGTCGCACGGCTCACAGTGGGTTACCTGCTTTCTAAAGTTCGTATGCACCGACACTAACCAACCGGGGCCGTCGTGCACTCCCCGAAGCCCCCGCGTTCGCTCACAGCGTCACTTCGTGTCGCCCGCCGAGTCTTCGGACGAGGCCTCGGTTTCGACGGCTACGACCTCATCCACGTCCTCGGCCTCCGACTCCTCCGCTTGGCCGCGCTTGCCGAAGAACTCGGTGGTGTCGACGGCGTTTCCGTCGCTGTCGGTGACAGTGGCCGCCTCGACCGCCGCGGCGATAGTCAGCCCGCGGCGCACATCGGCGAACATCGCCGGTAGCTGATTGTTCTGCTGCAGATAGCCGAGTAGCTGCTGCGGCTCAATGCCGTACTGCTGCGAGGTCACCACCAGCCGTTCGGTGAGGTCTTCCTGACCCACCTGGATGTCGAGGTCGTCGCCCAGCGCGTCCAGCAGCAACTGCGTCTTGACGGCCTTCTCGGCGTTCGACCGAGTGTCGGCATCGAATTCTTCGCGGGATTTGCCCTGCTTCTCAAGCGCTTCGGCGAGCTTGCCTTCGTCGTGCTCGAGGCCGTGCAACGCGTTGTTCAGCGTGTCGTCCACCTGGGCCTGCACGATCGCTTCCGGGAGCGGCATCTCGACCTGCTCCAGCAAGGCCTCCAGCGTGGCGGTGCGGATTTGCTCGGCCTGCTGGACGCGCTTGGCCCGGCGCACTTGGTCGGCGAGGTTGGCGCGCAACTCGTCTATCGAGTCGAATTCGCTTGCCAGCTCGGCGAATTCGTCATCGGGTTCCGGCAGTTCGCGTTCTTTGACCGAGCCGACGGTGACGGTGACTTCGGCTTCCTTGCCGGCGTGCGGACCGGCCGCGAACGTGGTGGTGAAAACCTTGGACTCCCCTGCCGACAGGCCGACGATCGCATCGTCGAGACCGTCGACAAGTTGGCCGGAACCGACCTCGTGTGACAGGCCCTTCGTCGCGGCCTCCGGCACGTCTTCGCCACCGATGCTGGCCGACAGGTCGATCGAGACGAAGTCGCCCTCGGCGGCGGCCCGGTCGACTCCGGTCAGGGTGCCGAACCGGGCACGCAACGACTGCAGTTCGGTGTCGACGTCCTCGTCGCTGACTTGGATCGGGTCCACGGTGATCTTCAGCGCGCTCAGGTCCGGAAGGCTGATTTCAGGCCGTACGTCGACCTCGGCGGTGAAGACGAGCTCCTGGCCGTACTCCTTTTTGGTGACCTCGATCTCGGGCTGGCCGAGCGGTCGCACGTCGGAGTCGGTGACGGCTTGGCCGTAGCGGCTGGGCAGCGCCTCATTGACGACCTGGTCGAGCATCGCCTCACGGCCGATGCGCGCCTCCAGCAGCTTGGCCGGCGCCTTGCCGGGACGGAAACCCGGCAGCCGTACCTGCTTGGCCAGCTCTTTGTAGGCCCTGTCGAAGTCGGGCTTCAACTCGGTGAAAGGCACCTCTACGTTGATGCGAACCCGGGTTGGGCTCAGCTGCTCGACCGTGCTCTTCACGGATGTGCTCCTCGGTTGTACTGATGGCCGTTGGGTGTGGCGTGCCAGTCGGGGTGACAGGATTTGAACCTGCGGCCTTCCGCTCCCAAAGCGGATGCGCTACCAAGCTGCGCTACACCCCGCGGTGACCTCGCGATCCTACGGCCAAGCCCCGTCGTCCCAATAACGGCCTCACGACCAGGTCACGGGACGGCAACATTTGGATTTGATGTCTGCCGCGACGTACAGTCGCGCTCGACTAATGCACGCGGGCGTAGCTCAATGGTAGAGCCCTAGTCTTCCAAACTAGCTACGCGGGTTCGATTCCCGTCGCCCGCTCGAGCCGGGCGCCGGGCGTGATGGCCGACTAAGCTGAGAACGCCGAAAAGGCCGACGAAGCCCCCGCAGGCCGACTTAAGCAGCCTGGGGCCGATCAGGTCGAGCGCGGCGAGGCTGAGGAGGCCGATAATTCAGCACACGGGCGCCATGGCCGAGGTCGACATCCACGGCTCATGCGCGTCGCGCTTCGAGGGAGTACGCGACGCGTTCGAGCGGAACTTTGCGCTGCGCCACGAGATCGGTGCGGCCGTCGCAGCCTGGGTGGACGGGGAGCTCGTCGTCAATTTGTGGGCGGGCACAGCCGATACCGCCGGCACCCGGCCGTGGCAGGTGGACACCATGGCCACCGTGCTATCCGGCACCAAGGGCCTGACCAGCACGTGCATCCATCAGCTCGTCGAGCGCGGTGAGCTGGATCTGAACGCGCCGGTGGCCCGTTACTGGCCCGAGTTCGCCCAAGCCGGCAAGCAGGACATCACCATCGCGATGGTGATGAGTCACCGGTCGGGAGTGATCGGGCCGCGCCAGCGACTGCACTGGCAGCAGGTCACCGAATGGGACCTGGTGTGCGAACGGCTGGCGGCCGCCGAACCGTGGTGGGAGCCGGGGACCGCGCAGGGCTACCACATGACCACGTTCGGATTCATCCTCGGCGAGTTGTGCCGCCGCGTCACCGGCAGCACGGTAGGTCATTACCTGCGCACCGAGATCGCCGAGCCGCTCGGCGCCGAAGTCCATATCGGCGTGCCCCGGGCCGAACAACGCCGCTGTGCCGATTTGATCGAGAAGCCGCACATCCGCAAGATGCTGGCCGACGTCAACGCGCCCGGCTACCCCACCACGCTGGCCGAACACCCCAAGGCGGGCCTGGCCGTGTCGATGGGATTCACCCCCGACGACGAGGTCGGCTCCAACGATCTCGACTTGTGGCGCGAGATCGAGTTCCCGGGAACCAACGGGCAGGTGTCGGCGCTGGGATTGGCAACGTTCTACAACGCGCTGGCGCAGGAAAAGCTGCTGAGCCGCCGGCACATGGATCTGATCCGGGTCTCGCAGGGCGGCCTCGATAGCGACCTGGTCCTCGGCCCGCGCGTCGCCGACCATGGCTGGGGTTTGGGCTACATGCTCAATCAACGCTGCGTCAACGGACCGAACCCCTGGATTTTTGGCCACGGTGGCCTGGGTGGCTCGTTCGGTTTCGTCGACCTGGAGAACCGAATCGGCTACGCGTACCTGATGAATCGCTTCGACGCCACCAAGGCCAACGCCGACCCACGCAGCGTGGCGCTCAGCGACGAGATCTACACGGTCCTCGGGGTCAAGAAGCGCTGACCGGCCGGCATGCAGGCTGTTTCGTTATCGCGAACGCGAAACGGGCAGGCGGGTCAGCGATGGCCGAAGTCGTCACGGTGCTGGTCAAAGCCGCCGGGGCCACGGTCAAAGCCCCCGGGGCCACGGTCAAAGCCCCCGCGGCCACCGAAACCGGGCCGGAAATTATCGTGGCAGTGACCCCCGTCCCAGTTGTCACCCCAGCCCGGGTCCCAGAAGTCGCCCGGACACCAAGTCGGAAGCGGGCCCGGGTGGGCTTGAGCGTCGATTGCGCTAGCTAGACCAGCAAAACCTAGGGCGGTGACCAGCGCCGTCGTCGCAGCAGCAACACGTGCAGACTTTTTCATAGAGTCTGTCTACCAATTCCTTGACCGCCAACCTTGATCGACACCCTCACACCGCCTGAGAGTTGGGTGTGAACCGCATGACGCCATCTACCAACGACACCCAGATGGGCGGTGTGACAGCGTATGCACTTCGCGCCAATAAGCCTGGTGGGAGCCGTGATTTGAGGCCAGGGCGACTACTAAGAGTCGCCGCCGCCCGACGAATCGCCGCCGCCTGAGTCGCCGCCGCCTGACGAGTCGCCGCCTCCAGACGCATCTCCGCCTCCTGACGCGTCGCCTCCGCCCGAGTTGTCGGACCCCATGGACGGTCCGCCGGCGTCCGGCGCAGGTCCGCTGGAGGCGTCGAGTCCGGATCCGGGTCCGCTGGACGAGTCCGATCCAGGTGCGCCGGCGTCGGGTCCAGCTGGGCCCGGTCCCGGTGCGCCGGCATCCGGCCCGGCTGCGCCCGGACCTGGCTCAGATCCTGGGGCTCCCGCTCCGCCGGGTCCCGGGCCCTCGGGCCCCGGTCCATTCGGCGCAGGCCCGCCCGGTCCCGGACCCCCAGGACCACCCGGTCCACCGGGTCCGCCCGGCCCATGTCCGCCGGGCCCACCCGGGCCGCCCGGCTCGCCAGGGCCACCGGGTCCGCCGGGCCCATGTCCTCCGGGACCGCCGGGGCCACCCGGCTCGTGTCCGCCAGGCCCGCCCGGACCCCCGGGCCCACCCGGTCCGCCAGGGCCGCCGGGTCCCGGGCCGCCCGGCCCTCCTGGTCCTGGGCCACCGGGTCCGCCAGGGCCGCCGG
>DASQRI010000382.1:0-2068 GCA_035642975.1 Mycobacterium sp. | reverse complement strand
GGGATTACGCAGATCGTGGTCCGATTCGATCATCAGCAGGTCCGGGTTCAGACGGGCCTGGGTGAAGTGTTGATCGGCCGCGTTGTACGCCTTCACCGACGAAGCGCTCTCCGGTAGGTAGTACAGGTCGTTGTAGCGCGGGTTGAAGCCCATCAGGCCCAGGGCGCCGACGATCGCCATGATGACGGAGATGGCGAGGATGGGCGCCGGCCACCGCACGATGGCTGTCGCCAGACGACGCCACCGGGTGTAGTTGAACTCCCGCTTCGGGTCGAAAAGACCGAAACCGCTTGCAAACACGATCAGGGCCGGCGTCAGGGTCACCCCGGCGGCCACCACCACCAGCAGACCCACTGCGCACGGGAACGCCAGCGAACTGAAATAGGGCAGCCGAGTGAATTTCAGACAGGCCAGCGCCCCGACGATCGTCAAACCCGAGCCGAGCACCACCTTGGTGACCCCGGCGAAGGTGTCGTAGTAGGCGGCTTCGCGGTCCAGCCCTCGTTCGCGGCCCTCCTGGTAGCGGCCGACCATGAATATCGCGTAGTCGGTACCCGCCGCGATGGCCAGCGCCGTCAGCAGGTTGACGGCGAAAGTCGACAGGCCCATGATGCCGGTTTCGCCCAGCAGCGATACCACGCCGCGGCCGGTCGCCAGTCCGACGAACAGGATGACCATCGTCAACAGCACGGTGCCGATGGATCGATAGACGAACGCCAGCATGATCGCGATGATGATGATGGTGATGATCGTCATCTTGGCCAGGCTCGCGTCGCCGACAACGATCGTGTCGGCGGTCAGGGCTCCCTGACCGGCGACGTAGGCCTTCACCCCCGGCGGCGGGTTCGAATCCGCGACGATTTTGCGAACTGCGGCCACCGACTTGTCGCCGACGGCTCCGCCTTGGTCACCTTTCAAGTTGACCTGAACGTAGGCGGCCTTGTGGTCGTAGCTCTCGACACCCGAGGACGTGAATCGCTGCCCCCAGAAGTTCAGCGCATGCTCGACGTGTTCGTGGTCCTGCTGCAGCTTCTTGACCAGATCGTCGTAGTACCGGTGAGCGTCCTGGCCGAGCGGTTTGTCACCGACCAGGGTCACCAGGACGAGGTTGTCGGAGTCGTACTCCTTGAACTTCTCCCCGATGTGCTTCATCCCGGTCACCGACGGCGCGTCGGAGGGCGAGAGCGGCACCGAGACTTCCTCGGCAACCTTTTCCAACTGTGGGACGAAGACGTTGACGCCGACCGCGAGCAGCAGCCAGAAAATGACGATCGGCAGCGCCAGGACGCGGATCGTGCGGGCTATCCGCGGTTTGCGCTCAACTTCAGTGCGCTGCGCGACAGGGATTTTGTCCGTGTCGCTCGTGTCGTCCGTGCCGCTCGTGTCGCTCGTGTTGTCGGTCACGCGGACTTGTCCAAGCAGGAAACCTGCGCGTCCCGCGTGTTGACCTGTTGTTGATCGACCAATTTGCCGTCAACGGTGATCCGGCAGCCGATCGTGGGGCCGTCACCTTGGGCGACGACGTAGGCGAAGATGCCGGGCATCTCGGCGACGATCGTCT
Source organism: Mycobacterium sp. (assembly GCA_035642975.1). Classification (GTDB taxonomy): domain Bacteria; phylum Actinomycetota; class Actinomycetes; order Mycobacteriales; family Mycobacteriaceae; genus Mycobacterium. The sequence goes on along the minus strand of DASQRI010000382.1, from coordinate 507 downwards.
TCGACCACGGCAACGTGGTGAAGTTGGCCTTCTGCGGTAGAGACTCCGCATCCATCCAGTTGACGACGCCGGTCGTCCCGGGCGGTCCCAGAATTTCGTAGATGGCGGTCTTGGCCGCATACGGCGGGGTCGCATCCCGGGGATCGGGCTTGGGCAAGCCGGGTCCTGGGAAGACGCCATTGAGTCGCATCACTGCAACGCCGCCGATGATCAGTGCCACGACCACGACCAGCGGAACCCATGCCCGCTTGAGAAGCGTCAACACCGTGCCCCCCGATTAGGAATGCTCGACGGGCTGATACTAAGGCATCTCGTCGCGCGCGCCACCGCTAGCCGAACGCCATAGCTGCCGAGTTAATTCCTGCGGTGCGCCGTCGCGTCGGAGCCGCGCCGCCCGCCCGTGCCGCAGCCGCACCGCTCGTTGTGCTCCACCTGATCAGTTTGCTAGGCGACGACGTGACGCCAGGGTGGGCTACTCGCGTGCGGACAGCACAAAGTGACGCTCAA
>DASQRI010000381.1:0-13537 GCA_035642975.1 Mycobacterium sp. | reverse complement strand
AGCGGTCCCTGCGGGCCCGTCGGTTCGACGGCGGCGGGGCGGCCTGACCGGCCGGAGCCCGCTACGCCGGCGAGATGCCGGCGCTCGTCACCCGGACGGCGCTGACCAGGCCGTCGATCAGCTTGCCGTCCTGTAGCGCCGACGCGGCAGCGGCGACGCCAAGGGGCGCGGCTGATTCGGCTCCGCGGCCCCGGACCTGCGAGCCGTAGACCACCTCGATCGCATGTTGATCGGGCGAGACGGCGATCAGCACCGCGTTGTTCGGCGTCGGCACCTTGGCCAAAATCTCGCGGGCTCGCGCCGCGGTGTCGCTGCCCAGGTCGCCGATGTAGACAGCGAAGCGCGCGCCAGCGGCCCGTGACCCGTACGTCAACGCGTCGTCAAGGATGACCAGTTCGCTGATGGGGAACGGGTAGTGCACCGATACCTCGCCGGGTTCGGTGACTCCGGAGATTCGCCCGCTGGTCGTGATCACCGAGCCTTTGGGCAGCTCGGCATGCGTGATGGTTGCGACCTCACCACTTGCCACTGGCGCCACCTCCCACGCTGAACTCGGATGCGCCGTGGCCGCCATGCGCATCGTGACCGTTGCCGACGACCTCGTCGGTGGCGGCCCACAGAATCGGGGCATGTGTCCAGGGCTCGGACAGCTTGTAGGTCGCCGGGTGCGGTCCCTTGCGCGACCAGATCAGCGCCACTAGCACGATCACCAGCAACAACGGGATGCCCAGGAAGTACAGGTGGATTTCCATCGAGCTCACGACGAAAACCGTATCCCACCGGCGAGCCGAGGGCTACGCGGCACGCATCCTCGCCCGGCTACGCAGCGCCCTCTCCGAGGTACCGCGCCCAGGACGGGTCCAGTTCTTTGACTGTCGACAGCAGCCGCCAGTGCTGGCCCTTGGGTGGCGTCGGCGCCAGCCGCAGCGACCAGCCCAGCTCGGCCAGCAACTTGTCGCCTTTTCGGTGGTTACAGGTCGAGCAGCACGCCACGCAGTTCTCCCAGGAGTGGTCGCCACCGCGGCTGCGGGGTACCACGTGGTCGACGGTGTCGGCTTTCGCGCCGCAGTAGGCGCAGCAGAACCGGTCGCGGTGCATCAGGGCCGCGCGGGTCATCGGGACACGGGCCCGATAGGGCACCCGGACGAACGTGCGCAGCCGGATCACCGAGGGCACCGCGATCGATCTGGTCGTCGAGTGAATGACGGGCCCGGACGGGTCGTCGTGGACGACCTCGGCTTTGCCGCAGATCAGCATGATGATCGCCCGCCGGACGGGCAACGCGGTCAGCGGCTCGTAGGTGGAGTTCAGCAGCAGCACCCGCCGGCGATTCCAGATCGATCCGGTGTCATGCGGGACCGGCGAGTGGGTCTCGACGCTGGGGACACTGTGCAGGCATGCGCCGGTTATGGGCCCGGTGAGGCCCGCCGCGACACCCGAACTGTGGTGGCTGCGGCGTTTTTTGCGCTGCGCCATACGTCCTCCGCCGAACAGTCCATCACGATTCGCCATCGAGCGCACGCCAAATCGGCCGGTGTTGGCTGGTCAATCCGGTGAACAGCCGGTGCCGACTCGCGCGACGAAGGTTCACATGTCGATCAGCGGTCGGCTCCGGGCATGGCCCACAATGGAGGCGATGGAACAAACACAACAGACCTTCTACGACGCTGTCGGCGGCGCAGACACCTTCCACGCGATCGTGTCGCGCTTCTACGAGCTGGTCGCCCAGGACGAAATTCTGCGTCGGGTGTACCCGCTGGACGATTTGGCCGGCGCTGAGGAACGGCTGCGGATGTTCCTCGAGCAGTACTGGGGTGGCCCGCGGACCTACTCCGATCAGCGCGGCCATCCACGGCTGCGGATGCGGCATGCGCCGTTCCAGATCGGCCCGTTCGAACGCGATGCCTGGCTTCGGTGCATGCAGACCGCAGTCGCGTCAATCGACTCGGCAACACTCGACGACGCGCATCGCAAGGAGTTGCTCGAGTATCTCGAGATGGCCGCCCACTCACTGGTCAACTCGGCCTTGTGATGAGCTCCCAACAGCAACGGCCGTGGTGGACGGGCGCGGTGTTCTACCAGGTGTACCCGCGGTCATTCGCCGACAGTGACGGCGACGGCGTCGGCGACCTGGATGGCGTGACGTCGCGGCTGGACTATCTGGACCGACTGGGCATCGACGCGCTCTGGCTTAGCCCAATCATGGTGTCGCCGATGGCCGACCACGGCTACGACGTGGCGGATCCGCGCGACGTCGATCCGCTGTTCGGCGGCCTGGCCGCTTTCGAGCAGCTGATCGCCGCAGCGCATGAGCGCGGCATCAAGATCACGATGGATTTGGTGCCGAACCACACCAGCTCGCAGCATCCTTGGTTTCGAGAGGCGCTGCTGGCCGAAAAGGACAGCGCCGCGCGCAACCGCTACATCTTTCGCGACGGTCGCGGACCCGGCGGAGCAGAGCCACCGAACAACTGGCAGTCGGTGTTCGGCGGGCCGTCGTGGACCCGGGTGATCGAGCCGGACGGCAAACCGGGCCAGTGGTATCTGCACCTCTTCGATCCCGAGCAGCCGGACCTCAACTGGGACAACCCGGAGGTCTTCGACGATCTGGAGAAGACGCTGCGGTTCTGGCTGGAGCGCGGCGTAGACGGTTTCCGCATCGACGTGGCGCACGGGATGGCCAAGCCGCCGGGCCTTCCGGACAGCGATGTCGAGATGCGGCCGCGAATGCTCAGCGACGGTGATCCCCGGTTCAACCATCCCGACGTGCACGCGATCCACCGCAACATCCGCACGGTCATGAATGACTATCCCGAGGCGGTGACCATCGGTGAGGTCTGGGTGTTCGACAACGCCAGCTGGGCCGAGTACTTACGCGCCGACGAGCTGCACCTCGGTTTCAACTTCCGCATGGTTCGAGCCGATTTCGATATCACCAGCATCCATGATGCGATTGAGAACACATTGGTCGCGGCAGCGATCGAAAACGCCACTCCTACATGGACATTAGAGAATCACGACGTCGAGCGACGGCCCAGTCGCTACGGCGGACTCGATCGGGCCCGCGCAATGGCAATGGTGACGCTGGCCCTACCTGGCGCGGTATTCGTTTATAACGGCCAGGAATTGGGATTGCCCAATGCCGAGTTGCCCGACGAAGCGCTGCAAGATCCGACATGGGAACGCTCCGCGCACACAGTGCGGGGCCGGGACGGGTGCCGCATCCCGATTCCCTGGCTCGGCGACATTCCCCCGTTCGGATTCTCCACATCGCCTGACACCTGGCTGCCGATGCCGCAGGAGTGGGCGGCGCTGACCGTCGAAAAGCAGCTCGCCGACACCGACTCGACCTTGTCGTTTTTCCACCGCGCGCTCGAAATCCGGCGTACTCGTGCGGAATTCACCGGAAGCCGAGTCGAGTGGCTGGACGCACCACCAGGAGCGCTGGTGTTCGCCCGCGGTGACGATGGCCTGCGTTGCGCACTGAACGTTGGCAAACGGGCGGTACCGCTGCCGGCCGGCGACCCGATCCTGACCAGCGCGCCGTTGGTGGACGGGAAGCTGCCGCCCAACGCCGCCGCCTGGCTGGTCGGGTCGCCGGGCGCGCGCACCGGTAGCCAGTAGCGCTCGGCATCTCTATACAAAACTCATGGCCTACGCCTGGACAGTCATTGGAGCCGGACCTGCGGGGATCGCCGCCGTGGGGAGGCTTCTCGACGAAGGAATCGCTGCTGAGGACATCGCCTGGATCGACCCCGCCTTCGCGGCGGGCGACCTCGGGGCGAAGTGGCGTTCGGTTTCGAGTAACACCCAGGTTGGCCTCTTCCTGAGTTACCTGAACGGCGCCAACGCATTCCGGTTCTCCGAGGCGCCCCCGATGCCGTTGACGGAAATAGATCCCGAAGAAACCTGCGCGCTCGCCCTGGTTGCTGACCCTTTGCAGTGGATTACCGAGCAGCTGCGCAAGCGGGTGACAACCCTAGAAGCCACCGCAACTGGACTCTTCCTGGAACGACGACAGTGGCGTATCGAAACAGACCAGCAGGAACTGACGTCCACAAATGTGATCCTGGCCGTCGGTGCGGTACCGAAGAAGCTCGATTACCCGCAGCTGAACGGGATTCCGCTAGAGGCCGCTCTCGACCCCGACAAGCTCGCCGCAGAGCCGTTGGAAAACGCCACGGTCGCGGTGTTCGGATCTTCACACTCGTCGATGATCGTGCTGCCGCATCTGCTGCGTCGCCCCGTTGCGAAAGTGATCAATTTCTACCGTAGCCCGCTGAAATATGCTGTTTATCTTGATGATTGGATACTATTCGACGACTCCGGCCTCAAAGGGCGGGCGGCGGTCTGGGCCCGGGAGAACATCGACGGCGTACTTCCGGATCGCCTGGAGCGAATTCTTGTCGATGGTCCGGAGTTCGAGGAAAAACTCGCCGAATGCGACCGCGCGGTCTACACCGTCGGCCTTGAGCGCAGAACGTTGCCCGAGACCAGGCAGTGGGGTCAACTGGACTACAACCCCAACAACGGCATTCTGGCTCCCGGATTGTTCGGTGTCGGGATTGCGTTTCCCGAGCGAGCGGTCGATCGGTTCGGCTACGTCGAATACCGGGTGGGCCTGAAAAAGTTCATGGATCACCTCAACGCTGTTCTGCCATTGTGGCTGCGGTATTCGCCGTGATCAGCGCAGCACCACCGCCGGGTCACCGCGACGCCGGTACACCGAACCGAACCGCGCATCGATGCGCAACCAGGCCGGCAGCGTGCGAACCCGCACAATCTCTTCGGCCGCAACAGCTTCAGCTGATTGCGGTAGGAATCCCATTGCAGTCAGCGCGAATACACACCGCATGGGTACACCCACGCTGGCGTCAGCCGAGCTGACCCGGATCACCTCCTGATCCAGCAGCGACACCGGAGGGCCGTGAGCACTGCCGTGCTCTTTGACCAGCTGGGCGCCGCGCTGCGCCAAGTCGAGCATCAGACGGGCCGGTACGTCGTCGAGGTGGGCGAAACCCGAGTCCGGCGGCAGTGCACCTCGCCACGCGGAATCCATCGGAAATCCGGGATTGACGTAGCCAGAGCTGTCCACCGCGGCCAGTCCGCGCGCCAATTCGTCTGCGGCGACCGACATGTCGTCGGGACGGACGATGCCGGTCACCACCCGGCTGGCCAGCACGGCAAAGCCGGTGGCCGCCCACGCGGTGAATACCTCGCCGGAGCGGGCACGCAGCCGGATGACAGCGGCCGCATCAAGCCGCGCCGCCCGTTCGACGAACGTCGCCAAGTCCGTACGGTGGGCGTGGATGGATTCCGGGCCCAGCCACACGCCCCGCTCGGCTACCTGAGCCACCGCTGGAGGTATTCCCGATGATGCGGCGAGAGGCGCACCAGCCGCTGCTCGTCGATGTGTAACGCGGCCAGCTGCGACTCTGCGATCACCGCGGGCTTCGAATCCGGATCGGCGGCAACGGAACGCACTTCGTAGCCGAGCGTGAAATCGACTGCCCGCAAACGCTTTACCCACATCGTGACCTGAAGCGGCGAATCGGCCAGCCGCAGCTGGCCCTTGTACGTGACGCGCACATCGGCGATCAGCAGCCCGATGGTGGTGATGTCCGCGCCGAACGCGTGCGATAGGAACGGGACGCGAGCCTCTTCCAGGATCGTGACCATGGTCGCGTGGTTGACATGCTGATACATATCGATGTCCGACCACCGGACCGGTACGGGCGCAACGAACCCCACACTCGTGGTCACCCCGCGGATCCTCGCCCGCTCGTGCGCGTCATGCGGCGAATCTGCCGCGCCGCCACCGACAACGTGGCCAAATCCCGCTGACCGCTTTCGTGGATCTCGGTCAGCGTTCGGCGGGCCCGCTCCACCCGCGACGCGCTGAGGTGTTCCCATTCGGCGATCTTCTCTTCGCCGCTTTCGTCCGGCTCACCGACGGCGAGTACGTCAAAGCACAATGACCGAAGCGACGCGTAAATATCGTCGCGAATCGCCAAGCGCGCCAACGAGTGCCAGCGGTCGTTGCGTGGCAGTTCGGAAACCGCGGTGAGCAGACCGTCGGTGCCCAGCCGATCCATCAACGCGAAATAGGTGTCGGCGACCTCGGCGGGCTCGCGGTCTTCGATGTCGGCGACATCGATGATGTCGAGCAGGCTGAATCGGTACAAGCCGGTGGCCACGGTATACGCGAGGTCGTCGGATGCGCCCTGCGCGACGAATTCACCGGCTTCCTTCTCGACGATCGCCTTGTCGTCACCGCGTAGCCACTCCGACATCCGCGGCGTCAGTGCCGCCAATTTGATGGCGAATCGGTTGATTTCGGCGCCGACTGCCAACGGCTGCGGACGATAGTTGAGCAACCAGCGTCCCGCTCGGTCGATCAACCGGCGGGTGTCGAGTGTCATGTGATCGGACACCGCGATCGGCAGGTTCGCGGCGCGGATGTGGTGCCACAGCCGCCCCACCCCGAAGATGGCTTCGGTCGCCGCATAGGTGCGTACCGCATCGATGGGACTCACCCCGATGTCTTCGGCGATTCGGTAGTCATAGCTGATGCCGGCGGTGTCCACCAGATCATTGACCAACATGGTGGTCACGATCTCCCGCCTCAGCTGGTGGGAACGGATCGCCGGCCCGAATCGGTCGCGCAGCGGCGACGGGAAGTACCGCGGTAACCTGCTGGCGAACACTTCTTGGTCCGGCAAATCGGTTTTCAACAACTCGTCTTTGAGCGCCAGCTTGACGTGTGCCATCAACGTCGCGAGTTCCGGCGACGTGAGTCCCAGGCCGGCTTCGAGTCGCCGGGCGATCTCCTTGTCCGAGGGCAGCGCCTCGAGTTCGCGGTTCAGCCCCCGTTCGGCCGCCAGGTATCGGATCTGATCGGCATGCACGGGTAGCAGGCTGGGCGCGTTGGCGCGACTGGTGCCGATCAGATCGTTCTGGTCGGCATTGTCGGCGAGCACCAGTTCGCCGACTTCGTCGGTCATCGACTCGAGTAGTTGGGTGCGCTCACCGGGATCGATCTTGCCGGCGGTTACCAGAGCGTCGACCAGGATTTTGATGTTGACCTCGTGGTCCGAGCAGTCGACGCCGGCCGAATTGTCCATCGCGTCGGTGTTGATCCGCCCGCCGGCCAGATCGAACTCGACGCGGCCCAATGCTGTCACACCGAGGTTGCCGCCCTCGCCGATGACCTTGGCGCGCACTTGGTTTCCGTTCAGGCGCACCGGGTCGTTGGCCCGGTCACCCACGTCGGCGTCGGATTCCGTTTCCGCCTTGATGTAGGTTCCGATGCCGCCGTTGAACAACAGATCCACCGGCGCCCGCAGAATCGCGCGCACCAGGTTGGGTGGCGCCATCTCGGTGACGTCGTCTTCGATGCCCAGCGCCGCGCGGACCTGGTCGCTGATCGGAATGGCTTTCTGTTCGCGGCTGTACACCCCGCCGCCCGCGCTGATCGACGACTTGTCGTAGTCGTCCCAGCTGGAGCGGGGCAGGTCGAATATCCGTTGCCGTTCGTCCCACGAGGTCGCCGGATCGGGGTTGGGGTCCAAGAAGATATGACGGTGGTCGAAGGCGGCCAGCAACCGAATGTGCTTGGACAGCAACATAGCGTTGCCGAACACGTCACCGCTCATATCGCCGATGCCCACCACGGTGAAGTCCTCGGTTTGGGTGTCGACCCCCATCTCGCGGAAGTGCCGTTTGACGGCTTCCCAGGCGCCTTTGGCGGTGATGCCCATCGCCTTGTGGTCGTAGCCGACCGATCCGCCGGACGCGAACGCGTCGCCCAGCCAGAACCCGTAGGACTTGGCGACGTCGTTGGCGATATCGGAAAACGTGGCCGTGCCCTTGTCGGCGGCCACCACCAGGTAGGCGTCGTCGCCGTCGCGTCGCACCACCTGCGCCGGGGCGCTGACCTCGCGGGTGGTGTGATCGACGTTGTCTGTCACGTCGAGCAGTCCAGAGATGAACAGCTTGTAGCAGGCGACGCCTTCGTTGCGGGTGGTGTCGCGATCGGCTGCCGGGTCACCCGTGGGCAGTGGCGGCTGTTTGACGACGAACCCGCCCTTGGCGCCGACCGGCACGATGACGGCATTCTTCACGGCCTGGGCTTTGACGAGGCCGAGGATCTCGGTGCGGAAATCCTCCCGACGGTCCGACCATCGCAAGCCACCGCGCGCTACATAACCAAATCGCAGATGCACACCTTCGACGCGGGGCGAGTACACGAAGATCTCGAACTTCGGACGCGGCAGCGGAAGCTCCTCAATCAGCTGCGCATCCAGCTTCAACGACAGCACATTCTGGCTGCGGGCCGAACCCTCGTGTGTCACAAAATAGTTGGTACGAAGAGTCGCCTGAATCAGCGAAGCGAACGCCCGCAGGACGCGGTCGGTATCCATGCTCACCAGCGCGTCGATATCCTCGGCCACCGCGGCAGCGGCAGCTTGCGCGTCGCGGCTCTTCGGCGAGCCGGAGGGGTCGGGATCGAACAGCGCCTCGAACAAGGTGACCAATGACCTTGCAGTAGCCGGGTTTTCGTTGACCACCGATTCGATGTGGGACTGACTGTAGGGAAAACCGGCCTGCCGCAGGTATTTCGCATAGCTGCGTAGCAGCACAACCTGTTGCCACGTCAGGTCAGCCCGCATCACCAGCTCGTTGAACCGGTCGATCTCGACGCGGCCCTCCCAGATCGCGGTCACCGTGTCGGCGAAGCGTTTGGCCGTTGCCTCCCGCTCCGGACCCGGCTGCGCCAACGGAATGGTGGGCTGCGGCGTGATCTTGAACTGGTAGATCCACACCGGCAGCCCGTCGGGACGGGTGACAGTGAACGGTCGCTCCTCCAGCACCACCACGCCCATGGATTGCAGCATCGGCAGCAGCTGACTCAACGATGCCGTTCGCCCACCCAAATACCAAGTCAGCCTGAGCGTCTCGTCGTAGTCGTGGTCGGACAGCACCAGCCTGACCGAATCGTCGGTCAACTCTTCGATGATCGCGATGTCGTGGATCGCGTCGGTCGGGGTGACGACCTGTTTGTACGCGTCGGGGAAGGACCCCGCGTAGTGCTCGGCCTCGATGGGCTCAACAGGGCTTGGGGTCGCCTCGCCGATCAGCCGATCGGACCAGGTGCGCGCGGCTTCGGTCAGCAGAGCCTGGATACGGACTCGGTTCGCCTCCGAAGTGTCGATTTGCGAGTCGCCGTCAGAACGTAGCCGGACCATGAAATGCAGCAGCGCCCAAGGTGATTCAGTGACACGAGCGGTGAACTCGAGGCTGGTGCCACCGAATTCACGGACCAGGATGTCCTCGATCTGCAGACGCACAGCGGTGGTGTAGCGGTCGCGGGGCAGGTAGACCAGGCATGAGACGAAGTACTCGAGTCGGTCAGCGCGCAAGAACAGCAGTGCTCGGCGCTGGGATCCCAGCTCCAACACGGCCTTGGTCATCGCCAGCAGTTGCTCGGCGCTGAGCGCGAAAAGCTCTGAGCGCGGTACGGTCTGGATGACGTCGAGCAGCAGCTGACCCGGATGGCTGGAGTCAAGATCGGCCAGCGTCAGCGCCTCGCGAACACGGCGCGAAATTATCGGGATCTCCAGGACGTCGGCGTTCATCGCGGCGACCGTGAAGAGCCCGATCAGGCGATGTTCGAAGACGTTGCCGTCGACGTTTTCGCGGACCGCGAAAACATACGGGTAAGCGCCGAAACGCAGGTAGCTGGCAACGTCGGTCTGCGCCAGCGCCAGCAGCTCGGTGTCTTCGGTCAGGCAAGGACGAGAACCCTTGCGCCGACGCAACACACCAAGACTTGTGGTCGCCTCATCGCCGGAGACGCGTCCGTCGCGCACCGGGCAGCGTTGGTAGCCCAGCAGCGTGAAATGCCCATCGGCCAGCCAGCGCAACAGGGCCGCGACGTCGCCGCTGTCCGTCCCCGGGTAGCGGCCGTTCGCGTTGGACTCCACGTCGTTGGCCAGGTCGTTGAGAACGGCGAGCATCGCCGTCGAGTCCGCCGCGACCCGGCGCACGTCGGCGAGCACACCGGGCAACAGACGTTCGGCTTCCTGCAGGGCGTCGCGGTCCACCGACGGCGAAAGCTGCACGTGCATCCAGGTTTCGTCGATGCCATCGCCGGCTGAGTCGTTCGGCTCAGCGCGGAGCAGGTCGCCCGCATCGTCGCGGTGCACGTCGAAGACCGGGTTCATGATCGCCGCGTAGGCCACCCCAAGCCGGTGCAGCAGGACGGTGACCGAATCCATCAGCATCGCGCCGTCGTCGGTGACCACTTGCAGCGCAGGGCCGAATCCCCCCGGGTGGTCGGGCGGATAGACGGCGACCCGGCTCTCCCCCGGCCGCCGATGCCGGCCGAGCCGGTAGTGCGCGCTCAGCAACGCCGGCGTCACCGCGGCGTCGGCGGAACCCGAGTCGGCTTCGGGCGCGTCGTCGTGCGGGCCTTGGTAGGTGTCGGCGTAAGCCTTCGAGATCCAGTCAGGGATGTGGTCGCTGTCGGTGAACAAGCTGGTGGACCCGGGATCAACCGTCATGCCGACCGCTCCTGCCTCAGCACGCATACCAACGCTGGCACGCCCGACACTAGTCGCGAGTCAGCCTTCGGTGAGTCACCCGGTGCGGACGCGCCGCTTCGGCGCCTAGCCGCTCGACTTTGTTCTCCTCGTATGCGCCGAAGTTGCCCTCGAACCAGAACCACTTGGCCTCGTTGTCGTCGTCGCCCTCCCACGCCAGGATGTGCGTGCAGGTCCGGTCGAGGAACCAGCGGTCGTGGGAGATCACCACCGCGCAGCCGGGGAATTTCTCCAGTGCGTTCTCCAATGACCCCAGCGTTTCGACGTCGAGGTCGTTGGTCGGCTCGTCGAGCAGGATCAGGTTCCCGCCCTCCTTGAGCGTGAGGGCCAGGTTGAGCCTGTTGCGTTCACCGCCAGACAACACCCCGGCCGGCTTCTGCTGGTCGGGACCCTTGAACCCGAAAGCCGCGACGTAGGCCCGCGAGGGAATCTCGTTCTGCCCGACCTGGATGTAGTCCAACCCGTCGGAGACGACTTGCCACACATTCTTCTTCGGGTCGATGCCGCCGCGCGACTGGTCCACGTAGCTCAGCTTGACGGTCTCGCCGACCTTGACGGTGCCGCTATCGGGCTGCTCGAGCCCGACGATCGTCTTGAACAGCGTGGTTTTACCGACCCCGTTGGGACCGATGACGCCGACGATGCCATTGCGCGGCAGCGTGAACGACAGGTCCTTGATCAGCGTGCGTCCCTCGAAGCCCTTGTCGAGGTGGTCGACCTCGACCACCAGGTTGCCCAGCCGCGGGCCGGTCGGGATCTGGATCTCTTCGAAGTCCAGCTTGCGCGTCTTCTCCGCCTCGGCGGCCATCTCCTCGTAACGCTGCAGCCGGGCCTTGCCCTTGGCCTGACGGGCCTTGGCGCCGGAACGCACCCAGGCCAGCTCCTCGGTCAGCCGCTTGTGCAGCTTGGCGTCCTTGCGGCCCTGCACGGCCAGCCGCTCGGCCTTCTTTTCCAGGTAGGTGGAGTAGTTCCCCTCGTAGGGATAGGCGCGGCCGCGGTCGAGCTCCAGGATCCATTGCGCGACGTTGTCGAGGAAGTAGCGGTCATGGGTGACCGCCAGCACCGCTCCCGCGTAAGCGGCCAGGTGCTGTTCGAGCCACTGCACGCTCTCGGCGTCCAGGTGGTTGGTCGGCTCGTCGAGAAGCAGCAGGTCCGGCTTGGACAGCAGCAGCTTGCACAACGCGACCCGGCGACGCTCACCACCGGAGAGGTGGGTCACCGGCTCGTCGGGCGGTGGGCAGCGCAGCGCGTCCATGGCCTGCTCGAGCTGAGAATCGAGGTCCCACGCGTCGGCGTGGTCGAGATCTTCCTGCAGCCGGCCCATCTCTTCCATCAACTCATCGGAGTAGTCGGTGGCCATCAGCTCGGCGACTTCGTTGAAGCGGTCGAGCTTGACCTTGATGTCGCCCAGCCCTTCTTCGACGTTGCCGCGAACGGTCTTCTCCTCGTTCAGCGGCGGCTCCTGTTGCAGGATGCCGACGGTCGCGTCGTTGGCCAGGAAGGCTTCGCCATTGTTCGGCTTGTCCAGCCCGGCCATGATCCGCAAGACGCTCGACTTACCCGCCCCGTTGGGACCGACGACACCGATCTTGGCGCCCGGATAGAAGCTCAGCGTGACGTCGTCGAGGATGACCTTGTCGCCGTGCGCCTTGCGGACCTTCTTCATCGTGTAGATGAACTCAGCCATGCCGCGGTGTTGCCTTTCTGGTTTACGAGGATTGCTCGCGACCCATCCTAGGCAAACGGTCCGGATCCTTCTCCCGCCGCTGCGCGGCGGGCATCGTCACCGGACGGGCACCGCCCTAGCGACACCTCTAAGCCGATAGCGGCAGCCCCGTCCCTGCTTCCACCGCGTCAGCGCTTTCGGAGTTTTCTGGGTTGTCGTCCTTGGTCTCAGATTCCGGCGCCGGCGCGGTGCCGTTTTCGGCTCCGGTGGGGACCGCCTTTTCGACTCGCGCCAAGCAACGAGACAGGTCCGGGCCGACAGCGGTGGCGCGCATCTCCAGCGTCGAGCGCCGATTGCCGTCGCGATCCTCATACTCGCTGGTGTGCACATGACCCACGACGATGACCGCCGAGCCTTTACCCAACGAGGCGCCCACCCCGGCGACAAGCTTGCCCCAGCAGTTGACGGTGACGAACAGTGAGTTGCCGGGCTCCCAGGTGCCCTCGGCGCTGCGGCGGCGTGAATTGCTCGCGACTCGGAACTTCATGAGTTCCTGCGTCCCCACCTGGCGGCGTTGTGGGTCGTTGACGATGTTTCCGACTACGGTCGCTTTAAGTGAGTTTGGGGGCTTTCCCAAACGGGAGCGTAGAACGTCCGTCACCGGTCGGTCGACGGCAGTAGCGTTTGGTGACGCGGATGATGTAATGCAGCTTCATTGCAAGTCGGTGGCCGCGCGCAAACCGAAATGGACCGTTCCGAATCCGGTGCTCAGCGAGTTGTAGCGGGCATCGACGAAGCCCGCTTCCAGCATCATCTTGCTCAGCTCGTCGCGCGACAACCAGGTGCGGATCGAATCGGCGGTGTAATGATGGGCGTCGCGATGCCAGGCCACGGCCCGGCCCACCCTCGGCATCAGGACGAAGTAGAACAGGTCGTGAACGGCCTTCAACACCTTCGAGTTCGGCGTGCTGAAATCAAGCACCATCAACCGGCCGCCCGGCCGCAGGACGCGCCGAAACTCGCGCAGCGCCTGGCCGCGGTCGGCAACGTTGCGCAGCCCGAAGCCGATCGTGACTACGTCGAACGACGCATCCGGGAACCTCAGGTCCATAGCGTCGCCGTCCTGGAAGTCGACGGCCCCGCGCTGCCGCCGTCGGGCGACCTCAAGCATTGGCGCGCAGGAGTCGACGCCCACGACCTGGCCTTCCGGCCCGACCGCCGCCGCCTCCACGAACGCCAGATCACCCGTCCCGGTCGCAACGTCCAG
>DASQRI010000380.1:0-2171 GCA_035642975.1 Mycobacterium sp. | reverse complement strand
CCGCCGCGCTTGCGATCACCGACCGAGACGGTCGAGCACCGACGACAGCTCCTCGGCGAAACCCATCTCGCGCGCGATGCGGCCCAGCTGCTCGTCGGCGTAGAGATCGGTTTCGTCGAGGATGACGCTGAGCACCGCCTCGGGCAGCCCCACATCGGACAGCAACCCGAGATCACCCTCCTCGAACGGGTCGGCATCCTCCAGATCGTCTGGATCGATGTCGGCGTCCAGGTTGTCCAGCACTTCGGCGGCGATGTCATAGTCCAGCGCCGCCGTAGCGTCCGAAAGCAGCAGGCGGGTTCCCGACGGCGCGGGCCGCACGATGACGAAGAACTCATCGTCGATGTCGAGCAGCCCGAAAACCGCCCCGGCGCTTCGCAACTCGCGTAACTCAGTCTCCGCATCCGACAAACTGGTCAGGGCTTTCGGTCGCATGGCCGAACAACGCCATTTGCCGTCTTCGCGCACCACGGCCACACCGAATCCGTCGGTGGTATCCGCCTGCGCGGAAGCCCGTTGTGCTCCCATGGGCGCCTACGCTAGTCCCGCCGAAGCCCATTGACCAGCACATGCCCAGCAAATCGGTGTCTCGTCTGCGGCCATCGGGCGGTGCGCTTTCCGGGCGATATGCCAACCTTGGGGGGTGGTGAAGACACCGGTATGCGTGCTGGGCTTGGGACTGATCGGCGGCTCGATCTTGCGCGCAGCCACGGCCGCCGGCCGCGAGACCTTCGGCTACAACCGCTCGGTGGAAGGCGCCCAGGCCGCCCGGTTCGACGGCTTCAACGCCACGACTGATCTCACCGGCGCGCTGACCCGGGCCGCCGACATCGGCGCGCTGATCGTGTTGGCCGTACCGATGCCGGCGTTGCCGATCCTGCTCACCCACATCAGCGAATCCGCCCCCAAGTGCCCGCTCACCGACGTGACCAGCGTCAAGGGCGCGGTGCTCGACGAGGTGATCGCGGCGGGCCTGCAGTCGCGCTTCGTCGGGGGGCATCCGATGACGGGTACGGCGCATTCGGGTTGGGACGCCGGGCATGCCCGGTTGTTCACCGGAGCCCCCTGGGTGATAAGCGTGGACGATCACGTGGACCCCGCGGTGTGGTCGATGGTGATGGAGTTGGCGCTGGACTGCGGGTCGGTCGTGGTGCCGGCCAGATCCGACGAACACGACGCCGCCGCGGCGGCGATCTCGCACCTGCCGCATCTGCTGGCCGAGGCACTGGCGGTGACCGCTGCGGAGGTGCCGCTGGCGTTCGCCCTGGCCGCGGGGTCCTTCCGGGACGGCACCCGGGTGGCGGGCAGCGCGCCGGATCTGGTGCGGGCCATGTGCGAAGCGAACTCAGGCCAGCTGCTGCCACGGGTGGACCGGGCCGTCGAGCTGCTTACCGAAGCCCGAGAGTCGCTGGCGCACAACAAATCTGTCGCCGAGCTTGTCGAGGCCGGCCATGCCGCACGTACACGCTACGACAGTTTCTCACGTCCGGAGATCGTCACCGTGTTCGTCGGCGCCGAGAATTGGCGCCAAGAGCTGGCCGCCGCCGGTCGCGCCGGCGGGGTGATCAGATCCGCTCTGCCAAGCCTGGATAGTCCACGATGAACCCGTCGTCGTCGATCGTGAGAGTTACCTCCGACACCGGCGAATGCACCTTGATCCCCTCGCCGGTACCCGCGCCTGCACTGCTGTAGGTGACCATTGCCGAGGTGACCGCCATCTCCGGCAGCCGCACGTAGATGGTCGGCACCGTGATCGAGTCGGCCCGCTCCATCAAGCCGCAGCGGCGGATCGGCAGCGCGTTGAAGAACGGGCTGAACACCACGTCGACGTCCAGTGCACCGTCGTAGGCGGCGCGCGACTCGCCCTGGTGGTCGGTGATCATCCACATGTTCTCTTCGTCACGTGCGACGACGAGCTGTCGTTCCCGCTCGGCCAGTGTGACCGTCATTCCGAGTCGCAAGGTCGCACCGGTTTCGTCGGTCAGCAGGTCGTAGTAGGCAGCGAATGCCGGGTTGGTGTCGGCCTCCGCGGCAACAATGCGGCCGTTGGCTTTGATTCGCTTGCCGGACAACTGCACTCGCACCGACTCCATTCGCCTGGCGTCGTGTGAGCGCCAAGTAAGCATCGTCGACCAGGAACTGCTCGTCGCGTTCGAGGGGGCTGGGCTCAC
>DASQRI010000379.1:0-4102 GCA_035642975.1 Mycobacterium sp. | reverse complement strand
GGGGTCATCTACGCGCGCTACGTCCTCGCGGCCGACCCCGTCGCGACGATCCCACGACACACGTTCATTGACCGCTTCACACCCGCTCTCGACACCGTTGTTCGTACGTGTCTCGGCTACGCGGACTGACCCCTACATCGGCTGCGCCGGCTTCAGCACGCTGAACACTGCGCCCTGCGGGTCGGTCAACACAGCCGACCGCCCCACCGACGGGATGTCGAACGGCTCGACCATGACGTGCCCGCCCCCCTCAGCCGCCTTGGCCGCTGTGGCGTCGGCATCGTCGACGGCGAAGTAGACGTGCCAATGATTAGGCACACCTTGCATCGGCGGTTCCGTGCAACCGCCGACATCGTTCCCACCGACCTTGAGCAGCGTGTACTTCTGACCCGGTGCCATCTCCACCGCGGAGTGCGTCAAGCCGACCACGGCCTCATAGAAGGCCAGCGCCGATTCCGGTTTGTCCGTGATCAATTCGTTCCAGATAGGCGCGCCTGGCTCGCCGACCAGCGTCGCGCCGATGTGGCGGTTGGCCTGCCACAGCCCCACGGCCGGGCCGGTCGGATCGGCGACGAAGGCCATCCGGCCGGCTTCGCCGATATCGACGGGTGCCATCAGCACCTGCCCGCCCGCGGGTCCCACCTTGTCGACCGCCGCATCGACGTCGTCCACCGCGATGTAGGTGTTCCACATCGGTGGCCTGCCCTCTGGTGCACCCGGCGGCATCGGCGCGATCGCCGCCACCGTTTCTCCGTTCACCGTGGCCATGGAGTACACACCGCCCTGAGGCATCGGGTTGTCGTCGTAACTCCAGCCCAATAGCGATGCGTAGAACTGCTTAGCCGCGGACTGATCGGTGGTTTGCAGGTCGACCCAGTTCGGCGTGCCCTGGGCGTATTGGCTTAACTTAGGCATGATTCACCTTCCATCTGGCGAATGAATCGGCACCGGCCGGTGTAGCAACGAGCCGATCGAGGATTCCGGCATCGGGCCCGGTCGCAACGGTTCGGCGAAGGTCGTACGGCCACGCCTTCCGGCGCGGCGAGCTCGCGGCAACCCCCAGAACATGTCCGGACACCGGCTTTGAGACTACCAGCTGCCGACCGGTAGCAATAGCGAAATCCTAAGTGTGGAATCGAAATTCGAGGATGGGATGGCTGCTGACGTGATTGCCGTGGACGATCCGCGTTCGTTCCTGCACCGGTCGAAGACGAGGCTCTCGGCGACCAACTGACGCTATGAAACGGTCGCCATGATGCCTATCCTCTGCAATTGACGATCGACCGATTGCAAAGTGCGGCATTCGAATTCATCGTCGAAGGCCCATCCCCCTGGTTAACGCCAAAAACTCAGGCGCACAGCAGAACCTCGCAACACCGCCCCTAACGTAATCATGACGAGCCGCCGTTGAGCAGTCCGCGCTCGATGAGTTCCAGCACTTGCCGCCGCGCGAAGTCGATGCCGGCCGCGGTTCTGGGTAATGGCCCGTCCAGCAGCAGGCCCGCGAGGCCGTGCACCGCCGACCAGGCCGCAATCTCGGCTCCGGGCCTGCGGTGTGGATTCAGTAGACCGGCGCCTTGGCACTGGTCGAGCACTTCACCGACGATCTCGAATG
Organism: Mycobacterium sp.; assembly: GCA_035642975.1. Lineage (GTDB taxonomy): Bacteria > Actinomycetota > Actinomycetes > Mycobacteriales > Mycobacteriaceae > Mycobacterium. Next base: position 2,487 of record DASQRI010000379.1, on the reverse strand, counting down.
GATCGCCACCATCGCCGAGTGGTCCGGCGTCCGCTCGATCCTGATCCGCGACGGGCGAAGTGGCTGGATGCGAGGTAAACGCGGTGCGGAACAGTCCGGGCTCGGTCAACGCGAAGTCGATGTAGGCGGTGCCGACCGCACGCAGCCGCTGCCGGGGGCCTTTGGCGCGGGCAACGCGTCGGCGCATCTCGGCGGCGAGCTCGCTGCGCGCGTGGCGCGACACCTCGGCCAGCAGTGCCTCGCGGTCGGCAAAATGACGGTAAGCGGCCGAGTGTGACACCCCGGCCGCCCGGGCGGCCTCGCGCAGGACGACCCGATCGGGTCCGCCCTCGCGGGCCAGCGCGATGCTCGCCTCGACCAACGCTGAGTTCAGCGCGCCGTGGTGGTAGGGCTTTCGGCGCTCTGGGTCGGCGCTGGCGGGGCTCATGCTCGCCAGAATCCCATGCGAACCGCGATGTTGACAACGGTCACATCGGAGGCTCATACTGCGATGTAACCAGTGGTCACATTGCTGCTGGTTCGAGTACCCGACTAGGGAAGGAAAATCCAATGACAAACTCACGCGTGCTGGTGACCGCCGCCACGGGCAAGATCGGCGGCGCGGTGGCCGCCCAATTGTTGGAAAAGGGCGTGGCGACCAGGGCTTTGGTGCATCGCGAGGATGCGCGCAGCACCCGTTTGCGGGATCTGGGTGCTGAAGTCGTCGTCGCCGACATGTTCGACATTCAGCAGGTTGCGGCCGCGGTCGATGGGGTGGACCGGGTGTTTTTCAACCCGCCATATCACCCGCACGTACTCGACAGCGCCGTCGCCTTTGCCGTGGCTGCGCGGCGCTCAGGAGTGGAGGCGGTGGTGGCGTTGGGGCAGTGGCTGGCCAGCCCCGAGCATCCCTCGCTGATGACCCGCCACCACTGGTTGATCGACAAGCTGTTTGAGCTGCTGCCCGATACTGCCCACGTCGCCGTTGATCCCGGCTTCTTCGCCGACAACTATCTCAACCTGCTCCCGCTGGCTGCGCAGCTAGGCGTGTTGCCGGTGCCGACCGGCGGAGGCCGCAATGCGCCGCCGTCCAACGAAGACATCGCCCGCATCGCGGTCGGTGCGCTGCTTGATCCGCACCGCCACGACGGCCGGGCCTACCGTCCGACCGGGCCGACGTTGCTAACCGGAGCCGAGATCGCCGACGCGATGGGTGAGGCGTTGGGCCGGCGGGTCCGCCACATCGAGATTCCCCCGCGGATGTTCATGAAGGCTGTACGCGTAAACGCCAAACGACTCGGCGCCGACGTGTTCTTCCAGTCCGGTCTGCGCAACTACATGGCCGAGGACGCGCTGGGAGTCTGGGAGGTAGGCGCCCCGACGACCCACGTGCGTGATGTCGCCGGTGTCGAGCCCGAGGACTTTCTGACCATCGCGCGCCGCTATGTCGGCGGCCCGGAATCACGGCGCACCGCCGGCAATTTCATGCGCGAAGTCTTGAACATGATGCTGATCGGGGTTGTGCCGATGCACCGGCTGGACAGGTTCGAGCGACTCCAGCAGCATCCCCAGCCGGCCCATCCGCGGTTGTCGGCGCAATCCGCGATCTGGCGACACGAACATGCACCAGTCGATCCCTCCGATGGTCGGTATGGAGCGAGCCGCGGTACTTCGGCGACAGTGGGGATCCTTTCGGCCTGGCGAGCGGGCGACACCATGATTCCCGAATCGGGCGTTCACGTAACGCCGCGGTGACGCCCGTCAACTGCGCTCGTCGCGCACTGCCAGGACCGGCCAGGGGTCGCGCACACCCTTGAGCGCGTGGCTGCCGCGGTCGTCGAATGCGATCCTCGATCCGAGGACCAGCGGTGGGATCACGCCTGACACGAGTACCTCTCCGGGCCCCGCAAGCGCCATAATGCGCGCGGCGATATGGACCGCGATCCCGTGCACGTCGCGGTCGACCATCTCCACCTCGCCGGTGTGCAGGCCGGCGCGGATGTTGAGGCCGAGGTCCTGCACCGCGTCTCGGATCGCGCACGCGCAGTTGATCGCACGCGCCGGCCCGTCGAAGGTCGCGAGCGCGCCGTCGCCGGTGAATTTGATGACTTCGCCCCGCGCGCTGGCCACATGCTTATCGATGACGCGGTTGTGCGCGTCGAGGGCCGTCGTCCACGCCTCATCGCCGAGAGCCTCGGCGTGTTCGGTCGATCCGACGATGTCGGTGAACAACACGGTCGACAGCACGCGGTTCGTCGGCGTGTCCGCGCGTGCACCGGTGACGAACGATTCAATCTCGTCAAGCACCCGGTCGGAGTCGCCGGCAAACCACACATGGTCGTCCCCGTCGAACTCCACCAATCGTGCGTGCGGGATGCGTTCGGCGAGGTAACGAGCGTGGCCGCCGAGCACGTGGCGGTCACCGCGACGGTGCAACAGCAGCGTCGGCGCCTGGATGCTATCGAGCGCGGGCCGGACGTCGGTGCGCAGGTAGAGGTCAAAGATGGC
>DASQRI010000378.1:0-5127 GCA_035642975.1 Mycobacterium sp. | reverse complement strand
CCTGCGCCAGAAGCTCCGCCTGCGCCGCCGGCGCCTGAGGCGCCGCCCGCGCCTCCTGCGCCTGAGGCGCCTGCGCCCGCCAACGACGCACCGGCCCCGGAGCAGGCTCCGGCGCCCGTGAAGAGGGCCTACAGCGTCAACTGGGACGCGATCGCTTCCTGCGAGTCGGGTGGCAACTGGGGCATCAGCACCGGTAACGGCTACGCCGGCGGTCTCCAGTTCACGTCGAGCACCTGGCGTGCCAACGGTGGCTCAGGGTCCGCGAACGGCGCGAGCCGCGACGAGCAGATCCGGGTGGCCGAGAATGTGCTGCACTCGCAGGGCATCGGCGCCTGGCCGGTCTGCGGTCGGCGCGGCTGACCAAGCATTGCAATCTGACGGCGGTGGCCGGGCTCCGAGCCCGCCACCGCCGTCAGGCGTCTGAGTCGGCGAAAGCTACAGGTCGAACACCAACAGGGTGCTGGTCGCGGTCGCCACGATGTTGCCCGACCGTCGGTGACGACACCTTCGGTGAAGCCCACCCGCGAACCCGACTTCACCACCGTCCCGGTGGCGGTCAACGGGCCGGTTTCGAGTCGCACTGCCTTCAGGTAGTTCACCTTGATCTCGATCGACGTGTAGCCCTTGCCGGCGGGCAGCGTGCTGTGCACCGCCAGCCCGGCTACCGAGTCCAGCAGCGTGCACACCAGGCCGCCGTGCACGCCGCCGTTGGGGTTGTACACCGATCCGTCGGGCTGGCAGGTGAACACGACGTTGCCGGGCTCGGCCTCAACCAAAGCGAACTGCATGAGCTCGGCGATCGGGGGTGGCGGGAGCTCGCCGGCGATCATCGCCTTGAGATAGTCGACCCCCGCCGTCGACAGGCCGCGCGCAACGCTTGGGCCCGGGTCGTGCCATACGACGGTCCGTGAGTGTTGCGGCCCCCAGTCCGGGTTTCCGACGTCTGCGGTGTCCTTATCCACGGTGGTCATGGCTCCCTTCATCAGTAAGTTGGAAAATCAAACCCACACCGCGGCGACGCGCGTCACACCGCGCTTGGCGCGCTGTGTTACCAACGACTCATGACCGCAACGGCATTCGACAACCTCGACGACTACCTGGCATTGCCGCGTGTTTCGGGCCTCGCCGTGTCGGCGGACGGGTCCCGGCTGGTGACCACGATTGCGGCACTGAGCGACCAACGCACCGAGCACATCAGCGCCGTCTGGGAAGTCGATCCCGCCGGGCAACGACCCGCCCGCCGGCTCACCCGCAGCGCCAACGGTGACTCCTCACCGGCATTCACCGTCGACGGCGACCTGCTGTTCGTCTCATCGCGGCCCGCCGCGGAGAACGCCGGTGACACCGGAAAACCGCCCGCCTCGCTGTGGCGGCTGCCCGCTGGCGGCGGTGAGGCCATCGAAGTGTTGAACATGGCGGGTGGCATCAGCGCGGTGCGCACCGCTCGCGGCGCCGACGCCACCGTGGTCGGGGCGCCGCTGTTGCCGTTGGCACGCGACGTCGACGACGATCGCCGGCTGCGCAATCTGCGTAAGGACGCTCGCGTCGACGCGATACTGCACTCCGGATATCCGGTGCGCTTCTGGAACAAGGACGTTGGCCCGGATGAACCTCACCTGTTCGACGCGAAGGGTCCGCGTGATCTGACCCCGCAGCCCGGTGGCGCGTTGCGCGAAGCCGGATTCGATGATGCCGTGTTCGACATCGGCGCCGACGGCAGTTTCCTCGTCACGACGTGGCGGGTCAGCGGGCCCGAAGCCACCGAACGCTCGGTGCTGCTGCGGGTCGACCTGGCTACCGGGGAACGCCGCGTGATCGCGGACGATCCCGACGCCGACCTGCAAAACCCCGCGATCGCGCCGGACGGGTCGGCGGTCGCCTTCACCCGGGAAACCATCACCACTCCAGCCCTTGCTCCTCGAATGACACTGCAATGCCTGCGATTCGGCGAGAAACCACGGTCGGTGGCCGACGCGTGGGATCGCCGGCCGACCTCGGTCACCTGGTCGAGCGATGGCACGTCGCTGGTCGTAACCGCCGACCAAGCTGGCCGGGCACCGATATTCGTCGTCGACTTGTCGACATCAAAGGTCACTCAGCTCACCGACGACGACTTCGGCTATACCGATGTCGTCGCCGCGCCGGGCGGTGTGCTGTACGCCTTGCGGAGCTCGTATGCGACACCGCCGCATCCGGTGCGGGTAGATCCTGGTGGCGCGATCACCGTACTGCCGTGCATCGATTTGCCAACGCTGCCAGGAACATTGACCGACGTCGCCGCGACCGCCGCGGACGGGACGACGGTGCGGTCATGGTTGGTGCTGCCCGACGACGCCACACCGGCCCCGCTGCTGTTATGGATCCACGGCGGCCCGCTGCGTAGCTGGAACAGCTGGTCATGGCGGTGGAATCCTTGGCTGCTGGCCGCCAAGGGTTATGCGGTGCTGCTGCCGGATCCGGCGCTGTCGACCGGCTACGGACAGCAGTTCATCCAGCGTGGCTGGGGAGCGTGGGGTGGACCGCCGTTCGACGATTTGATGGCGGCAACCAGTGCGGCGTGTGCTCACCCGCGCATCGACTCGACCCGGATCGCGGCGATGGGCGGCTCGTTCGGCGGCTACATGGCCAACTGGGTGGCGGGGCACACCGACCGTTTCGCCGCGATCGTGGCCCACGCCAGCCTGTGGGCGCTCGACCAGTTCGGTCCGACCACCGACCACGCCTACTACTGGCGCCGTGAGATGACGCCGGCCATGACCGCCGCCAACTCGCCACACCATTTCGTCGACGAAATCAGCACGCCCATGCTGGTCATCCACGGCGACAAGGACTATCGCGTGCCGATCGGCGAGTCGCTGCGGCTATGGTACGAGCTGCTCGCCGCGTCGGCACTACCGGCCGACGACGACGGGAGCAGTCCGCACCGGTTCCTGTATTTCCCGTCCGAAGACCATTGGGTCGCTGCGCCGCAGCACACCAAGATCTGGTATCAGGTGGTGATCGCGTTCCTGGCCGAGCATGTGCTGGGGGAGAGCGCCGAATGGCCGGAGCTGCTCGGAGTACCGTCGCGCCCGTGACTGCAACTCGCGAACACGACATTGTCTTGTACGGGGCAACCGGCTTCGTGGGCAAGCTGACTGCCGAATACCTGGCTCGGGCCGGCGGGAACGCGCGGATCGCGCTGGCCGGCCGCTCGCCGGATCGCCTGAAGGCGATCCGCGAAAAGCTGGGGGAGTCCGCGCAGTCCTGGCCGGTTCTGCAGGCCGATGCCTCCTCGCCCTCGACGCTGGATGCGCTGGCCGCCCAGGCACAGGTCGTCGTCACCACCGTCGGGCCCTACAGCCGGTACGGTCTGCCGCTGGTCGCCGCGTGCGCCGCAGCGGGCACCGACTATGCGGACCTGACCGGCGAGCCGCCGTTCATCCGCGACAGCATCGACCTCTACCACAAGCAGGCCCTCGACACCGGCGCACGCATCGTGCACGCGTGCGGATTCGACTCGATCCCTTCGGATCTCACCGTGTATGCGCTGTACCGCCGGGCGCTCGAAGACGGCGCCGGCGAACTCGTCGGCACCGATTTCGTGGTCCGCTCGTTGGCCGGTGGGTTCTCCGGTGGCACCATCGCCTCGGGGGTGGAGGTGCTGCGCGCTGTCTCCACTGATCCCGATGCACGCCGTCAATTCGCCGACCCTTACACGCTGAGCCCCGACCGCGGGGCGGAACCGGAGCTCGGCGCGCAACCCGACCTGCGCCGGCGCCGCGGCGCCCAGATCGCGCCGGAGCTGACCGGCCTATATACAGTCGGATTCGTGATGGGATTCGCCAATACACGAATCGTTAGGCGCAGCAACGCATTACAGGACTACGCGTACGGCAGGCGATTTCGTTACAGCGAGCACATGAATGTGGGGTCGTCGGCCGTGGCGCCGGTGGTGTCAGCAGTCGTCAACGGCGTCGGCAATACGGCGTCCGCATTGGGCAGCCGCTATTTCCGGCTGCTGCCGCAGCGACTGGTGGAGCGTGTGCTGCCCAAACCCGGCACCGGTCCCAGTGAAGCCGCTCGCGAGCGCGGCTTTTACAAGGTGGAGACGTACACCACGACAACGTCGGGTGTGCGCTACGTCGCCACCATCGCGCAACGCGGCGACCCCGGTTATAAGGCCACCGCAGTGCTGCTGGGGGAAAGCGGTCTGGCCCTGGCCAGAGACCGCAATCGGCTTTCGGACCTCCGCGGCGTACTGACACCGGCGGCAGCGATGGGCGATGCGCTGCTGGCCCGGTTCGCGGCCGCGGACGTGAAACTGGAAACCGCACGGCTAATGCACCGCTGAGGAAACAGTCGGCAATTGATCCGCTCGGCAGAGAACTGCTGTCGGACAAGATCAGCTGGGCTAGTGTCAACACAGAACCAAACCATCCCAGTGACGATAGGTGGACGGGTCCATGTCTGGCCTTGAAGATCTCTTCGCTCAGATTCCCACGAGTGACATCGCAAGCAAGATCGGCGTCGACGAAGGCGAAGTGAACCAAGCGGTTCAGCTGCTGGTGCCGGTGCTGCTCGGCGGACTGCACGAGAACGCGCAGGACCCCGACCACGCGAGCAAAATCGAGTCGGCGGCGGACAGCCACGCCGCCAGCGGCCTGTTGGACGGCGGTGTCAGCGTCGACCAGGTCGATCAGCATGACGGTCAGCAGGCGATCGCAAAGATCTTCGGCGGCAATGACGTCACCCAGGTCGCCAACGCGCTGGCCGGCGGCGGCGGGGGCAACAGCGACCTGCTCAAGCAGCTGCTGCCGATCTTGGCGCCGATCGTTCTGGCCTACGTCGGAAAGCAACTGACCGGCAAGGGCGGAGCTCCCGCGAAGGAGGCCGCCGGCGGAGGGACACTCAACGACGTGCTGGGCAGCATCCTGGGCGGGATGGGCGGCAACAAGTCGCTGGGCAGCGTGTTGGGCAATGCGCTGGGCTCCAAGGCGGGCGACATCCTCGGCGGATTGCTCGGCGGCAAAAAGTAGCCATCGCCGCCCGGCATGGGCGGTGTTCGTGGCGGGGCCCGGTGCTTTCTAGAATTGACGGGTGACCGCCAGCCCCGAGCCCGCCGCTGACAAGCGGGCTGAAGCCCTG
>DASQRI010000377.1:0-2698 GCA_035642975.1 Mycobacterium sp. | reverse complement strand
CCGAGACGATGCGGAGCATCGACGCGCAATCGGGGAGCATGACAAGCTGGTCGCCCGCTGCGCAGGTGTGCGAAGTTTGTCGGTGCTGGACCTGAACGCGACACCGCCGTTCAATTACGCCCATGATCACTTCGGATTCCGCGACCGACTATCGCAGCCGGTGATCGAAGGCTCCGGCGACGAGCCGACGCCGGGCTCGGGCGCACCACTGAGGCCCGGCGAGTTTATTCTCGGCTACCCGGACGAAGAGAACCCCGCACCGAAATTGCCGCAGCCCGAGGAGTTGTCCCGCAACGGAAGCTACATGGCCTACCGCCGACTACAGGAACACGTCGGGCTGTTTCGCGACTACCTTCGTGAACACGCCGAAACAGCCGACGAGCAAGAATTGCTTGCCGCGAAGTTCATGGGTCGCTGGCGTAGCGGTGCCCCGCTGGTCCTCGCCCCTGAGCACGACGACCCTGAGATGGGCGCAGATCCCATGCGTAACAATGACTTCAACTATAAAGAGATGGACCCATTTGGATACGCCTGCCCACTGGGTTCGCACGCGCGGCGGCTCAACCCACGCGACACCGCGGTCAACATGAACCGGCGCAGGATGATCCGTCGCGGAGCCACCTATGGCGCGGCCCTCCCGGACGGTGCCCCAGATGACGCAGCGGACCGTGGAATCGCCGCATTCATCATCTGCGCCAGCCTGGTTCGCCAATTCGAGTTCGCGCAGAACGTCTGGATCAACGACCCCAACTTTCACGAACTCGGCAATGAGCGCGATCCGATCTGCGGCACCCAGGACGGCACGATGGAGTACACAATCCCGAAACGCCCAATCCGCAAGCTACTCAAGGGGCTGCCGGCCTTCACCACGCTTCGGGGCGGCGCGTATTTCTTCCTGCCAGGACTCAACGGCCTGCGCTACCTGGCAACGCTCGACACTCAAGGACCACCATGAGCGCGATGCCGCCACCACGCACCTACAACCAAACCCACGTCCCGCGCCAGCACGACGGGCGGCGGCGATTCAGCATCTACTGGACGTGGAGTTATCCGTGGGAAGCTCAGCGCGATCCCGCCGAGATGTACAACCGCTTCTCCACCATGACCGAAGTCCGAAACGTCGCGTGGCCGAGTTACGAGACAGAAGAATACGACGCAGCGCACTTCCTGCAGGGCATCGCCGGCACGCTGGAGCTGTTCCACCGCTCGACGCTGGCCTTTCAGGAACTCGCTGGTCACGCCACCGGTCATCCGGTCGCGGTGTTTCAGCGCATCGACCAGGCCGGCTACAAGCTGTCGATCGACGAGCGCATCCTCGGCGACACCGACACCCTCATGGTGTTTGGACTCGACCATCTGCTCTCCGAGCAGCAGGCCACGCCTGAGGAGATCGCCGCCATTCGGAGCTGGCTGAAGCGGGAAGGCACCTGCCTGCTGTTGGCACCGCATCACGACGTTGGCTTCACCGACGACTTCAAACAACGCCAGGTCGAATACGAGCACCACGGCGACCGGTTGGTGCCGCGCCAACAACGCTTCAGCCAATTCACTCGATCACTGATGAAGGCGCTCGACGTGCCCGTCCATAACAAATGGGGACTGCGTCCTGCCGTCGTTGAGGGCACCAATGAGATCGCACCGCTGACCGGTTTCAGGGACCTGGACACCCCAAGGCTTCTTGACAACGTCACCACATTCAACTTCCACCCCCATCTACCGCACTACCAACTGACCGCGCCGGAAAGCGAAGCGGTTCGCGTGCTCGCCCGTCAACTTGTCGACCCAAACAGGCCACACCCCTTCACCGCAGGGGGCAACACAGAGTTCAATGCATTGATTTGGATGCCGCCCGCGGGCCAACGCGCGGGCGGCATCGTCCTCGTCGACTCGACGAACTTCACGACCCTTTTCGGCGGCACGGCAAGCCTCAAGAATTTCTGGCATAACCTAGCGACGATGAAGTGAACGATCCAATGGCGGCGATGCCTCGACACGTGGATGTCTTCAAACGCCGGCTACTCGGAGGCGGTGGCGGAGACATGTGCGGACCCGATGCAGATTCTTGATGGAATGCCGCCGCATGTATGGCACGGCCAGCAGCCTCAGAAGAGTGATGGAGGGAACTTCTGCGACAGTGCGACATATGACTTCCGATACAGCCGAGGTATTCGACGCTGATGTCTTAGTTCTTTAGTTGTGCGACTCCCAGGCAGGTCTGGCACAGAACGAGGATTGCCCACCCGAAAAACCGTGCCGTCGGCGGCGCGACAACAGATGCGTGTTCAAACACGGATTACAAGGTGAACTGCCGTTTAGTCTCCGGGCATGGATCGCATCTGGCAGTGGGCGTGGGATCGGTATGGGCCGAGGTATTCGTGGGTGATCTGCGCGATCGCTTTCCCTGTTGCGCTCCCGGTCTACCTAGTCTTGTCGTTCATCATCGTGGCCTTCGAGAAGTCCAGTCGCTACATCGAGTCAGCCGGTGTCACCGTCGTCGCGGTGCTGGTGCTGATGTACGCGATGGTTCTTCCCGGCCTGGGCGCCTGGCGGCTTGTCGGTCGATGGGCTGCGGGCCAGGAGATCGATCGGGTGAGGGCTCTGGAGGCCACATATGTCTGGGCTCGCAGGGGGTCCGTTCGAGCATTAGGCGCCACCGCAGTCGTTGCTGGCGTGTTGGCGGTCATTGTCGGCGTCATTG
>DASQRI010000376.1:0-3099 GCA_035642975.1 Mycobacterium sp. | reverse complement strand
ATGCAGGTCAAAGTCTTTCGCCGCGCAGGGTCCAGGGCTCCGAGCAGCTCGTCGGCTTCCAGGTCGGCGAGCGGCAGGTAGGCGCGCGTGAACAACCGGTTCAACAACCCGCGCGCGAAGACGGTGAGCGCGAAGAACGCCGCTCGTCCGGCCGGAGCGCCGGGCGTCAGCGTGCTGAAGCAATAGTGGCCGGCGGCGTCGGTCGCGCAGCGACCCCAGCCGGTGAACGTCTTGCCGTCGCGTCGCAGCGAGCCCGCCTGTTGGACGATGCGGCCGTCGGGACCGGGCTGCCACACTTCGATCAGGGCGTCGGGCACAGCGTCACCGGCACCGTCGTAGACCGTGCCGTGCAACCGGATGACGCCGGCCTGCGCATCACCGACCAACTGGTTGTCGCCGGGATGCGCCAACGCGCAGTGGAAGAAAGGCCCGACGGTTTGCCCTGGGGTGCAAGCCAATTCAGCCATGGTCACCGTTTGGTTCGGTCCACGTTCGCCGGCTGCCGGCTACTACAATGTCCCACCGGTAGCCGGTCGCGTACTCGGGCTCAGTCAGGTCATGGCTGTAGCTGGCGATCAACCGTTGGCGTGCAACGGGATCCACGATGGACTGGTAGATCGGGTCCAAACCGAACAACGGGTCGCCCGGGAAGTACATCTGGGTGACCAGACGCTGCGTGAAAGCGGTCCCGAACACCGAGAAGTGAATGTGCCCCGGGCGCCAGGCATTTTGGTGATTCCGCCATGGGTAGGGACCCGGCTTGATCGTCAGAAAGCGATACGTTCCATCGGGCTCGGTCAGGCAACGGCCCACCCCGGTGAAGTTCGGATCGATCGGCGCCGGGTGCTGGTCGAGCCGGTGGTTGTAGCGACCGGCAGCATTGGCTTGCCAGATCTCCACGAGCTGGCCCGCCACCGGCCGACCCGTCGCGTCGAGCAACCGCCCTGTCACGATGATGCGCTCCCCGATGGGCTGGCCGGGATGGCCGGCGGTGAGGTCGGCGTCACGAGGCTCGACGTCTTGTCGGCCGAAGCATGGAGCGCAGTACTCGAGTTCGTCCGGGTCGACGCAAACGAACGCAGATCGCGGATGGCGCAGCAGGCTGCTGCGGTACGGCGGGTAGTTCAGCCGCGGCTGTAATTCTTCGTTCCTGCGGTGGTCAGCCGCGATGCGGGCAATCTGCGCCGTTATCTCGCGTTGAGACAGCGCGCGGGCCGACTCCGGTGCAGCCTTCATCGAATCTGACGCTAACGCCAAAATCGGCTGCCCTCAACCGCCTTCGCGGGATTTCCGCGGTGTGCGCGCAATAGTCTGGCTCCATGCCGCGTGACTACATCTATGACCAGGGGTTCTCCGAGGAGCGGGCGCGGCTGGCGGGCATCGAAAGCTTGTGGGATCCGGGAAGCCAGGCGGTGCTCGACGCGCTCGGCATCGCCGCGGGCTGGCGATGCCTGGAGGTTGGTGCAGGCGGTGGCTCGCTGGTGCAGTGGATGGCGGGCCGCGGCGCCACCGTGACGGCGATCGACATCGACACACGGTTCCTCGAACAGCTGGCCGGCGACACGGTCGAGGTGCGGCGCGTGGATGTCCGGACCGGCGAGCTGCCGCAGCGCGAGTTCGACTTGGTGCACGCTCGGCTGGTGCTGGAACACCTTAACGACCGCCGACGCATCCTCGACCGCCTGGCCGCCGCGCTGCGCCCCGGCGGGTGGCTGGTCATCGAGGACTACGACTGGACCGGCTTCGGCTTCGAGGATGCCGACCCGCAGTCCGAGCATGTGACCGAGGCCGTCATCGCGTTCATGGCGCGGGCCGGTTTCGATCCGCGCTACGGCCGCCGCGTCGTCGCCGACATGGCAGCCGCCGGACTGTCCGACGTTCGCGGTGAGGGCCGAGCCCTGGTGATCGACTCGCACTCGCCCGGTTTCGACTTCTTCAGGTTGTCCTTCGAAAGCCTGCGCGACGCCGTGGTGGACGCCGGGCTGCTCTCGCGCGCCGACGCCGACGCGGCCGCTGTTCGATTCGCCGAGGACACCCGTGTGCTGACGCCGACGATGATCGCCGGGATCGGCCGCCGTTGAGTAGGTCTCGGCTGTTGTGCGCACGGACCGGCGGCCGTCTCCGCCGCGGCTGCGCGCTAACGGACCACGCCTAACCCCGCGCCGTCCGCCGAGGGCCCGGCTGCCGCCACCGCGATTTCCGAGATCAGAACGGAATGGCCGTCGCCAGGTCGGCCAGCCCAGCCGGCAGGTCCGCCGCTGCGCTGGGCAGCAGCGCAGTCAGGTCGCCCACCAGCGTGCTGGGATCCAGCAGTCCGCCTAGGTTGCCGAGGTCGAGACCGCTCAGCAGCGTGCTCGGATCCAGGACGCTCAAGAGGCCGGTGCCGTCCGTCGTCGGATCCGCAGTGAGTGCCGCCGCGATCTGTTGCGGCACGTAGTTGATCAGGGCGTCGGCGAGGCCGCCGAACGGCCCGACCGAGATAGTGGCCAGGTCCCCGGTGGGGAGGCCGTCGAGGAAGCTGATGATGGGCGCTATAAGAGTAGGATCCACATTGAGAGCAGTGAGCAGCTGAGTGATCAAATCAGTGCCGACGGTGACGTCAAAGTTACCGTCAGGAACGAGAATCCCGTTCAAGAGGTTGAGCGGCTCGCCCAACACATCCGGCAGCCCAACGCTGCCGTTGAGGTAGGCGTTGGCGATGTTGGCGGGGCCATCGATGAGCGCGGTGAGCACCGTCGTCGGGTTGCCGCTGATCAAATCCGCGTAGAAGGTTTCCAACGCGCCCGAGGTGGTGGCCAGCGGTCCTACCGCACCAAGGCCGAGCACCAGCGGCGCGCCCAACATGATGTCAATCATTATTGGCAACGTTAGCGGCACACTCGTCAGGTCGGACGTGGTGATGGTGAGCGGGGTGGACAGCGTGCTGAACACGGCTGAGGGGAGGTCCGTGATCAGGCTGGGGTTGGCGAGGAGCGCCATCAGGACCGGCGCCGGGTCTTTCAACCACTCGGTGCCAATGGCTGACAGATTGGTGAACGTATCGGTGAACAGCGTCTCCCACGGGGTGAGGAGACTGGTCGGGTCGGGGGCGGTGACGTC
>DASQRI010000375.1:0-2111 GCA_035642975.1 Mycobacterium sp. | reverse complement strand
ACACCGGAGATTTGGGGAACTTCGACGCGGCCGGCCGGCTCAGGATCGACGGGCGTAAAAAGGATATGTTCATCGTTGGCGGGTTCAACGCCTACCCGGCTGAGATTGAGGGCTTCATGCTGGAGCATTCCGCGGTTGCTCAGGTCGCGGTGATCGGCGTCCCCGACCAGCGGCTCGGCCAAGTGGGTAAGGCGTTCGTGGTGCGCAAAGTTGCGGTGTCCGAAGAGGATCTGATCGCGTGGTGCCGGGAACGCATGGCCGGATTCAAGGCCCCGCGATACGTCGAATTCCTCGGCGAGCTTCCGTTGAACGCCACCGGGAAAGTGATGAAGGACCAGCTTCGGTGAGCCCGGCGGACCCGCATTCGCATTCATTGGTGATCGCGTCGGACTACCGCGTGCCCGACCCGGAGCGAGTGTGGCCGTTGCTCCAACGCCGCAGGTCGGCGCTGGCCGGGATCGGTGCACACCATGTCCTGCTCTACACGTCGACCCATGACTACGGTCGCGTCCTGGTGACGATCGGTGTGCGCAGCCGGGAGCCGATCGTGGAGCTGCTGCGCTCGCGGGTGTTCTTCGACTGGTTCGACGCGGTTGGCGTCGAAGACTTTCCGGCGGTCTTTGCCGGCGAGATCGTCGAAAGGTTCGGGTCCATCGCGCCGTCGGCCCGGACGGCCCCCGGCGTCGTGGTCGCCGCGATCGCGCCGGTCGACGGTGTCGCCACCCTGACCGCCGAGATCCGCAGCGCCCTGCCCAGATTCGAGGCAGCGGGCATTCGGGAAACCCGGTTGTTCCGGGCGTTCGACGACGGGCACGAAGTCATGATCATGCAAGAGCTCGACGACGAGGACCGCGCGCGGCGCTGGATCGAACACCCCGACGCTGCTGCCCCGTGGATTAATCGAACCGGGGTCGGCGCGTATCCGCCGGTGTTCGTGGGCAAGCTCTTCGACATGATGCGGATCGACGGGTGAACGGACAACTCGATGTTCGTCTGCCTGTGTAACGGCATCACCAGCCAGGTGGTGGCCGACGTTATCGCCGGCGGGGCGTCGACGACCAATCAGATCGCGGCGGCCTGCGGGGCGGGTGCCGAATGTGGCCGCTGCCGGCGCACGCTGCGCCTACTACTCGGCACGCCGAGCGGGGATCGGGGCGGCGTGCATACCTGACGCCGCCGCCGACTCATCGACGCGGGCTGCCGTCCGCAGAAGTGGGTCCGACCAGATCGGTCAACAAGTCGGGGATGTCGAGGCGCGGAACCACCGCCTCGATCAGCACCATCCGGTCGCCGTGGTCTGCGGCCGCGACAAACGCGTCGTCGAGCTCGCCGTAGGTTTGGGCCCGAAACGTCAGATGATTGGTCACGCCGAGCGCGTTGGGAATGTCGGCCCAACTCCAGCTCACAATATCGTTGTAGGGAGCCGTCTCTCCATGAATGGCGCGCTCGATGGTATAGCCGTCGTTGTTGACCACCACGATGACCGGCGACAGGCCTTCCCGCGAAAAGGCGCCCAGCTCCTGAACGGTCAGCTGGGCGGCCCCGTCGCCGATCAGCAGCACCGGTCGGCGATCCCGATGTGCCAGCCCCGCCCCGAGCGTCGCGGGCAGCGTGTATCCGATTGAACCCCAGAGCGGTTGGCCGATGAAGGTGACTCCGCGGGGCAGCCGGTGAGTGGCCATCCCGTAGAACGATGTGCCCTGGTCGGCCAGCACCACGTTGCCGGGCGTGAGCGCTTCGCAGAACCTGTCCCACAACACTTTTTGATCCAGCGGCTGGTCGCGGCCGGGGAGCTGTACCGGCAGGTCGTCGGACGTCGACGGGACCGGCGGGGAGGTGATCCCGCGGCGGGCGAGGATCGAGGTGAGCGCGTCGAGCGCTGCCACCATCTCCAGCGGCGCGAACACCTGATCGGCGACGGTGCTCTGCTCTACGCCGATGTCGATGGTCCTGGTCGGATCGATGCGCTGGCTGAAAAAGCCGCTGACCATATCGGTGAACACAACTCCCGCCGTCGCGAGCACGGGTGCCTCCTCGATCGCACGGCGCACCGGCTCGGCGCTGGCCGCGCCGGCATAGATGCCCAGGAATTCCGGCGCGCTCTCGTCGAC
>DASQRI010000374.1:0-3114 GCA_035642975.1 Mycobacterium sp. | reverse complement strand
CTGAGACCACGTCAAGGTCTCGGAATACCCGGCCGGATCCAGTTCGTAGTCGACGAACGTGTACGCGGACGCATCCGGCTGTCGCCGGGCCCGTTCCCCCAGCACAGCGGGAATGGAACAGTCGATTGTTGACATTGGGATCCTCCACCTGCAGTATCAAGCCCTGCGGTCTGGCGCTCCCACTCGGGGCGATTAACTTCGGCTGCGTGGCACTTAACTTCGGCTGTGTCGAACCGTCATGCGGGGGTGTCCAGTCGGGTGAATTCGTTCTGGCGGTAACGTTCGGCGCACGCCGAGCGGCGGACTTTGCCGCTGGTGGTGATCGGAATAGAGCCGGGCGGCACCAGCACAAAATCCGCCACCCGCAGGCCATGCGACTTCGAAATCGCCGATGCCACTTCGCGTTTGACGGTGTGAAGCCTGTCCAGGGCCTCCTGGTCCGAGCTGCCCCGCTTCTTGAGCTCGACGATCGCGACCAGCTGCTCGCTCCGATCATTCGGGACGGAGATCGCCACGGCGCGGCCTCCGGTGATCTCCTGGATCGTCGCCTCGATGTCGTCGGGATAGTGGTTACGCCCATCCACGATCAGCAGATCTTTGATGCGGCCGGTAATGAAGAGCTCGCCGTCGGATATGACGCCCAGATCTCCGGTCCGAAGCCAGCGCCCTTGCGGCGTGCCGGGGGATGGATCGACGAGCCGTCCCCCGAACGTCCGCTCCGACAGTTGCGGGTTTCGCCAGTAGCCGGCCGCGACGTTGTCGCCGTGCACCCAGATCTCCCCCACCTTGCCGGCCGGATTCTCGACCCGGGTCTCGGGATCGACGATCCGCACGGTGCAGGCGCGGGGCGCGCCGATGCTGACCAGCTGGGAACCGCCTTGTTCGCTTTCGCAGCGTTTCGCGTGGCCGGCCGCCAGCTTCTCGTAGTCGAACCGGACGGTTGTCGGGGGGCGCCCCGGGTATGACGACGCCACATACACCATTGCCTCGGCCAACCCGTACGACGGCCGCAGGACGGTGTCAGGAAGGTTGAAGCGGGAAAACCGCTCGGTGAAACGTCTGAGCGTCGCCGCGTGGATCCGTTCGCTACCGCTGAGGATGGTGTGCACGTTCCCCAAGTCGAGCCCGGCCATGTCGTCGTCGGACGTGCGTCGCACAGCCAGTTCGAAGGCGAAGTTCGGGGCAGCCGAAAACGATCGGTTGCTGGCCAGCATCTGCATCCACCGGGCGGGCTTCTGCAGGAACGCCATCGGGCTCGTCAGCACTGCGGGAAATCCCCTCAATACCGGAGCTAAGATTCCGAGGAGCAGACCCATGTCGTGATAGAAGGGCAGCCACGACACCATCGTGATGCCCGGCGGTGGAACCTTCCCGATGTCCTCGAAATAGTCCGCAATCACCTGGTCGAGATTGGCGATGACGTTCTTGTGCGTCACCACGACGGCAGTCGGCGCACGAGTCGAGCCGGAGGTGTATTGCAACATGGCCGTCTTGGTCTGCGGCGCGTCGGTGGAGTGGAAGGCCGGCGGTGCATCGAGGTCGAGCGCGTCGATCTCGATCACTGCCGGCGGCGAGCCGGGGAGCCCATGCGCACACGAGACGATGTCGTCGACAACCGTCGATGTCGTCAGGATTGCGACCGGCGAACAGTCCCTCAGTGTCGCGGAAACCCGTTCGTCATGCGTACCGAACAGCGGCACGGACAGCGGCACCGCGATGAAACCGGCCTCCAGCGCACCGAGAACCCCGACAATGTATTCCAGGCCCTGCGGAGCGCAGATCGCCACCCGATCACCCGGCGATCCGCAGGACGCCAGCTCCGCAGCGACGACCTGCGCGCGCCGGTGGACCTGAGACCACGTCAAGGTCTCGGAATACCCGGCCGGATCCAGTTCGTAGTCGACGAACGTGTACGCGGACGCATCCGGCTGTCGCCGGGCCCGTTCCCCCAGCACAGCGGGAATGGAGGCTTCGCTCACCGCCATAGGGACACCACCCCTTTAGATCTAGAGCCCCGAACACGTACGACAAGGGCGCTTCTGATGCAGGAGATTAACCAGGCATCGCGCTTCTCGGACCAAAACCCAAGAATGTAACGCGCGACAAACACAGGCTCCCCCTGCCTGCATCGTTGCTGGGACCATAGGTTCGCTATGACGGTCACCCATGGTTTCGCCCGGCCGCCGGACGTGGTGACTACGTTACCGGACTGCCGGCCAATTCGCGTAGCCGGCGTTGGTTAAGGTCGTGACGCTGACTTTCTCGTGGTGGCGGCGGGAGATCGCCCCTCGGGGACGAGGTCGCAGCCCCCCGAGGCCGCAGTTCCAGCGCTGACCGGACACGCTGCAGGTCGGCAATCACGCGCGAAATCTCGTCTGGGATGCGGTTTGCTAGCGACGGTCATGCCGGTCTTGGGGTGTGGTGTTGTTAACTGTCGCCGAGGCATGCCCAGGCCAGGCGCCTCGGCGCATTGGCTGTACACGCCGTGCCGATGCCAAAGCCAGCATGTCCGATTTATTGGCCGCGACGTCCAATTTGTCGGATACACAAGGCTTCCGGCCACGATTGGCATGGCCCTTCAGGGATGGCAATGGCGTCAGCAAACTCCTGAAGGCAGTCCTGTCCAACCGCTAGCCTTGGCAGTACGACAAGATCTTGTCCTCAATGTGGCTAACCAGCTCAGCTACGTGATCGCTGAGATAAAAATGATGACCGGGGAAAACCCGCGCGGCGAACTCCGATGTCGTGCGCTCCGACCAGGGCACCATCTTCTCGTACGTGGCGACTTCGTCGTCATCGCCCAGGAACGCGAAGATGGGGCACGACACCGTTGCGTCGGGCGGACAGTCGTAGTTCGAGATGGCCTTGAGCCCGCGCAGGGTCGGCAGGATCTTGGCCGCGAATTCGTCGTTCTCCAAAAGCTCGGGATTCACGCCGGTCATCTCGCTCACCGCGTCGAGCAGGCCACGGTCTGACTCCGGAACGTGCTCATAGCCGACTCGACCGGGCGCCGCACAAGCGGATACAAACAGGGCGGCGATAGGGCTGCCCTGCGCTTCGAACCGGCGAGCGACCTCGAATGCCAACAGCCCGCCCATGCTGTGGCCGAAGAAG
>DASQRI010000373.1:0-18978 GCA_035642975.1 Mycobacterium sp. | reverse complement strand
CTGGCCGCAGGGCGAAATGTTGCCGCAGCACTGACAGCACCCGATCGGCGGTGACCTCGTCTTCGCGGCGCCACCGGTGTCCGGCATCTAGCGGCATCTGCTCGATGATCCGCAACTGATAGTCGTGGCCAAGGCAGAACCGCACCAGCGACACCGCATCATCGAGGCCGGTCAGCGGGTCGAGCACAGCATTCACCTTGACCGGTCGCAGACCCGCCGCGTGCGCGGCGGTTAAACCGTCCAGCACGTCGGCCAGCCGGTCGCGGCGGGTGATCGCCGCAAAGCGCAGGGCATCGACGCTGACCAGCGACACGTTCACCCGGTCCACGCCCGCGCGCGCCAACGCCTTGGCACGCTTCGCCAACAAAACCCCGTTCGTGGTCAGCGCGAGCTCCGGGCGCGGCCGCAGCGCGGCGGTCGCGGCGACGATTTCTTCAAGGTGCTTGGCCAGCAACGGTTCTCCGCCGGTGAACCGCACCTTGGTGATGCCCAGCCGCGCCACGCCGATTCGCACCAGCCTGATGATTTCGTCGGGTTGCAGCAGCTGCTGGGCGGCCGACCACGGCAGCCCCTCGGCGGGCATGCAGTAGGTGCATCGCAGGTTGCAGCGGTCGGTGAGAGACACCCGCAAATCGGTCGCGCATCGCCCGTAGCTGTCGATTAGCGGGCCGCTGGACGGGGGTTGCGTCGCAGGGTCAACGAGGTGACGCGGCACCCGCGGGAGGCCGAGCGTCGTGATCGTCACAGCACCATTCCGAATCTGGTCGCGAGCAAGGCGTCCATTATCCCTCGCCACGGCGAAAGCGGCATCGCGGACGCCTTCCTGCAGGTAGTGGCGTTGCTCTAGCATCTATCTGTGCCAACGATGCGGATCCGTCAGGCAGCCGAGCTGTTGGGGGTCAGCGACGACACGGTGCGCCGTTGGATCGACAACGGCGCTTTGTCGGCCGGCCAAGACGCTGCCGGTCGCAAGGTGATCGAGGGACAGGTCTTGGCCGAGTTCTGGCGCAACAACGCCCGACCATTGCCGCCGGACCCGCTCGACACAGGCAGCTCGGCGCGCAATCGCTTCGTCGGCCTTGTCACCAACGTGCTCAGCGACAAGGTCATGACACAGGTCGAGATGCAATGTGGCCAACACACCGTCGTCTCGCTGATGAGTACCGAGGCCGCACGCGAACTTGAGCTCGAGCCCGGCAGCCTCGCCGTGGCCGTCGTCAAGGCCACCACCGTGATCGTGGAAACCCCTACAGCGTTTGGAGATTGACCCAATGGGTACGGGCGGCGTCGTGAGTGCGGTCATCGAAAGATGGAGGTGCAGCCGGGCTTACGATTGGCTTCGCCTCAAAGGCTACGTCGCCTTCAATCTGCCGCGAACGGTGACCATGCTGGGCGCAGCGCTGGTGACCGGAATCGCCGCGGCCCATGTCTACGTGTTGACCAGCCAGCCGATGCTGCCGGTGTATTTCGTCGTCTACGCCGCCATCCTGGGAGTCTGCTGTCTGTTAACTGCGGTATTTCTGTGGCTGGGCCGCAATCCCCATGTGCCGCAACTAGGATGGTTTGTCGGTGATCTCGTTTCGATCCTGTTCCTAGGGGTGTATCTGGCCAGTCGAGCGGTGGTCCTGCCCGGGCTGGTAGCGATGACCGGCCGGTGGGATTTCGCGCCCGGGACGGTTGCGGGCGCCTTCGCGTTGGGCTTTGTCGCCGTGCACATGTCGGTGCTACTGGGGATCAACGTGGCTTATCCGCAGCGGCAGCAGTGGTCCGACTGACGGGAGCGCCGCGATGACCACGTTCGATTATCCGGTGTGGCTGCGAGTCGACCATTGGCTCAACCTGTTGTTCGTCACGTTGATCATTCGCAGCGGCATCGAGATCCTCGCTACGCATCCGAAGTTGTACTGGAACGACGACAGCAGGCCCGGAAGCGAGTGGGCGCGCTTCACCCGCAAGGTCATGCCGAAGGACAGGCTGTACGACACCCTCGATGAAGAGGAGGACTATTCTCCGATCATTTCGTTGCCCGGCCGCGCCCAGTTGGGTCTCGGCCGGCACTGGCACTTTTTCGCGGTGATCGGCTGGATTCTCGTCGGACTGTCCTACTACGTCTTGCTTTTCGCGACCGGGCAGTGGCATCGCTACTGGCCAGCCTCATGGTCGATATTTCCCGAGGCCTGGAACGACATCGTCACGTATATGACGTTCAATCTGCCGCCGTTGCTGCCGGGCGAACCCTTGGACGCCATGCAGAAGCTGGCGTATGCGAGCGTTGTTTTCGTGCTGGCGCCGTTCCAGATCCTCACCGGCGCAGCCCAATCCCCGGCGATCGAGGCCAGGTTCCCGTGGTACGTCCAGATGTGGGGCGGACGGCAATGGGCGCGCAGCCTGCATTTCGTGGGACTGGTCGCCTTTATCGGCTTCATCGCCATCCATCTGTCGATGGTCTTCTTCTGGGGCTGGGGCAAGCTGACCGCGGCGATGATCTTCGGCTCGGTCCGCAACACCAATTGGGCGACCGCGTGTTCGCTGCTGATCATCGCGACCATCATCGCGATCCACGTCGCGGCAACGCTGTGGAGCCTGCGCAATCCTCGTTCGGTTCAGCGTGTGCTCGGCGCGGTGGTCACCCGCGCCCGGCTCATTCTGCTGCGGCCATTGGATTCGCGGCAGAACTATCCGGAGCGAAAGCTGACCACGCAGCACCGCGTCAACGGCAAGCCCCCCTGTTCGGCCGAGTACAAGGTGATGGCTGTGCACAATTTCGTCGACTGGCGGCTGCGGGTCGGCGGATTGGTGGAAAACCCGGTGACGTTGGATTTGGCGGACTTGCGTGCACTGGCCCAACCGAAGACGCAGCGGGTTATGCACAACTGCGTCCAGGGTTGGACGAGCATCGGTGAATGGAGCGGCCTGCACCTCAGCACGCTGGTTGAACTGGTTCGGCCGCTCCCGCAGGCGAAATACATCTGCTCGATGACCATGCAAGACAACGATAGAGACGAGCCCAGCTCGCATGGCGGAGGCCAGTTCTACGAGGTGATGGATCTCGAGCTGGCGTACAAGCCGCAGACGATCCTGGCCTATGAGATGAATGGCAAGCCGTTGCCGATCAAACACGGCGCACCGCTGCGGTTACGCGTGGAGACGCAGGTCGGATTCAAGATGGCCAAGTGGATCAACCAGATCGAGTTCATTAACGACTACTCCGAGATCGGCAAGGGCGCGGGTGGCTGGCGCGAGGACAACGTCTACTACGACAAGGACGTGGAGATCTGACGTGGCCGCCGCCCGCGACGATGCAGAGCGAAGCGATGAGGAGGAGCGGCGCGTAGTGACCGATGCCGACAACGATGCAATGGTGCGTCCCGAGTTGATCAGTCTCGACCCCGTCGACCGCGACCGCGTCCTGGCGCAAGTTGCCGCGAAAGGCGGGCACTGCGAGGCCTGCGGCGCAACCGATTTCGAGGTGGGCCGCGCGCTTTATCTTGGCTTTCTCTTTCTCGACGAGGACGACGACGCCTACATGGTGGCGCTGACGTGCCGCACCACGGAATGCGGCCAGCGCACCGGAATCAGGCTGCACGAGAAGGACTTTCTCAGCGGCGACGGAACCCAAGCCCGCGCCGCGACTTGGCTGGCCTCGGCTCCCGCTGGCGCCCAGCTTTGACTGGCGGTGTATCGCTGAACACCGGCTGCGCAAGTCCGATCCGATCGAGCAGGTCGGATAGTCCCCGCAGTTCGCCACATAGCGCTTGAAACCGGTGCTCGTCGTCCTCGTCGAGCAGCCCGCGCGAACTGTAGTGCACCAGCCGGGGCAGCCGCCCGGCCAGCGCCGTACCCCATCTGATGCTGTAGTCGTACTTCTCGCCGTCGCTCACCTCGTCCTGTTGACCAAGCCGTTTGAGCGCCTGTATCTGTTCGGTCAGCCACGCGACATCATCGTCGATAGTGATCGGGGCGGAGTTTTCGTCCATCTCGGCAGCCATTGTCCTCCGTTTGTCTTGTCAGAGGCGCGGTTTGGCGACACTCACTACCAGCGGTGTCCCTCGGAAAGTGAGATACACCCGGTGTGGTCCGATCGCCATGCCGGACAGCGGAGCCGACCGTGCCGCCTCGGGAAGCGCTGTCCGGTAGTCGGTGGTCCGCAGCACCGGGATGGTGTGGTGCGGGTAGCCGGTGACATCGTCCGTCTCCAGCACCACCAACTGCCCGTCGGTGGCAGCGTAGATGCGAGTGTCGTCCGTCCCGATTCGCCGGATCGACGACGGCAGCCGGGTCGTGGCCAACACCGTCAAGCCCTCGCCACCGCGCTGCGAGTCGACCGCGTAGAGCACGTCGTCGTCGCGACGTGCGACATAGCTGCGGGCCACTGCGGTGCCATCACCCGCGGAGCAAACCACATCCATCGCCAGCGATCCACGCTCCACGGCGGGTGACGAGGTTCCTTTGTAGTAGCGGATTCCCGTGGGCCCGTACACGTGGTACTCGATCTCGCGGCCGCGGTTGGCACCGTCGATCATGTTCGAGGGATCACCGGGGATCTTGGCCGTCGGCATCACGCGGAAGCCGTATTCGTCGACCGGTGTCACCGACGATCCGTCCGCCGATAGCGCCAGCAACACCCGCATTCCGCTGTCTTCGGAAAGGTAGGCGGGAGCAGGCCCGGCGTCGAACTCATCGACCTGGCGCAGAGTGGCGAGGTCGATCACCGCGACCTTGCCGCGTTGGGGCTGTGGCACAAAGATGTGCCGATCATCTTTTCGGCTGATCTGGAGGTTGCGCCCCACCGCGATCGGCGGCGACAACCGCGTCGTAGCGTGGCCGGGGCGGAGCAGATCGGTGATTTCGGCGAGTCGGTCATCGTCGGTGAGCCCGACGAGGGCATCAATGCGATACGACCACACCGGATCGCGAAGCACCGCACCCGCCGACATCACCGTGACCTCGGGTGCGTTCTCCACTGCAGTCCCCGGCGCCGAACAGCCCGCAGCCGCAGTAACACTGACCGCCACTAGGGCGCACCAGCACCGCAGCGGCGAATCCCAGGGCCACAGCCGGCAGACCACGATTCTCGCCATCCTCCTCGCCAGGATTTCACCCGAGCAATACCCAGGACGGAGGCCCAGCTACACATTCACGCTTTGCGACGAACACTGACAAGCGGCCAGCGCTGATTTCACCGGCCACGTCGTGTTCCGGCGTGCCAGGGCGTCGGGGGCCTTGGTCGCGGCCCCCCGAACGTCCTGAGTCACGGGCGCTCCACGGTTATCACTCAGTGAGAAGTCGGATGTCATCATAGGAGAGTGCTGTTACCGCAGTCGACAGATCCGCGGCCACGCAACGTCGGGATCCTTTTGGCCGCGGGTGCCGGCCGCCGATACGGCAAGCCGAAGATACTAGTTAATGGTTGGCTGGACACCGCGGTTGCCGCGCTGCGCGATGGGGGATGCGCCGACGTCGTTTTGGTCTTGGGTGCCGCCGAGGTCGCTCCCCCGCGCGGCGTCACTGCGATCACCGCTCGGTACTGGCATGAGGGCCTCAGCGCTTCAGTGCGTGCGGGTCTAATGCAGGCCGACGGCATGCATGCCGACTATGCCGTGCTCCATGTCATCGACACTCCCGATGTGGGCGCAGCAGTGGTGTCGCGGGTGTTGGGTCGCGCGTTGAGATCCGAAAGTGGGCTTGCACGAGCGTATTTCGATGGACGGCCCGGACACCCGGTGGTGATAGCGCGGCGGCACTGGCCCGCGGTGCTGGCCCTGATATCCGAGGATCGAGGCGCGGGTGCGTACCTGAGCACCAGGCGCGACGTAGAAATCGTCGACTGCGCCGATCTTGCGGGCGGTCAGGACATAGATGAGCTTTGAGCCGCCTAAGCGCTCCTTCAGTCCGCGCTTACGGCGCTGCCGCTAACTCCAGAGCGTGACGTGCACCTTTGGGCGGAATCTGGTCACCCCGACGCCAGTTCCCCGGATCATCGCCTGGATGCACCTCGGAGTGGTGATGAAGCGGACCAGTTCGGACACGGCGGGCTGGCGGGCTGACGGTGGCAGCGTCGCTACACACCACTCGCCCGACCTGTCCAGCCCGGGGCCGATCACGTGGGTCAACCGCCCGGCGGAAAGGTCTTTGGCGATCGCGAAACCAATGGTCAAGGTAACGCCGCCAGCCCGCTGAACCTCCTCGAGCGCGGCGGCCTCGCTCTGAAAGATTCGTTGTTGTGACTCCGGAATTGCCAAGCCACGCAACATGGTTGCGATCTCGCCGCCCACGCTGCCTGCCGATGGTCCGAGCATCCACTGTTGTTGTCGCAACAATCCGGGCGTCGGAATACCGACGGCCAGTGGGCTATTCGGCGCCGCCACGGTGATGATCTGATATTTCAGAAAGGGACGGACGAAGATCGAACCGTCAGAGCCGAGCGAACTTTCACTTGCCGATCCGATCGCGATGTCAACGGCGCGCGAACAAATCAGGTCGCGGAATTTGCTCGTCGGGTGCACGCTCAACTCGACAGACAAGTCGGCGGCCCGCGACGAGAAGAGCTCGATCAGGCCCGGCGCGGCGTGTTCGGTGAAGGCGCTGGACGCGGCGATCCGCAGCAGGCGGCGCCCGTGGGCGGCCTCGGTGACCTCGATCGCGGTTTGCTGTTGCAGACCCAGGATCTCAACCGCGCGGCTGGCCAGCCGGAGTCCGCCCGGCGTGAACGCCAGTCCGGCACCGGTCTTGGTGAACAACGGGTCTTCGAGTTCCTTGCGTAGCGCCGCCACGTGCATCGAGACTCCGGCGTCGGATACGCCTAGTTCTGCGGCGGCCGCTCGGACCGAACCCAAACGAACCACCGCCGAATAGGCCCGAAGTTGAGCCGGAGTCATGGTTGTGAGCCTACTTTGGGATGCGTGCGTGACGTGCTTGCCGAGCTCATGTCGATCTGGCGTGCTGATGACACCGCAGGGCTCGGGACGGTAGTGCGAACATTCCACTCGGCGCCGCGGCCGCCTGGGGCCTCGATCGTGGTAGCTCCGGACGGTTCAGTGAGTGGGTCGGTGTCGGGTGGCTGCGTAGAGGGCGCTGTTTATGAACTGGCCACCGAGGTGGCGCAAACCGGGACTCCACGGCTGCACCGCTATGGGGTCAGCGACAGCGATGCCCTCGCGGTCGGCCTGACCTGCGGCGGCATCATCGACATCTTCGTCGAGTCGGTGTCGCGAGCGACGTTCCCCGACCTTGACGAGGTGGCCGACGACGTCGGTGAGCACCGTGCTGTCGCGGTTGCGACCGTCATCGCGCACCCGGACGCACGGTGGGTTGGCCGCAGGCTGCTCATCCGGCCGGACGCGGTGACCGGATCGCTGGGTTCGGCGCGTGCCGACGCCGCGGTCGCCGACGACGCGCGCGGCTTGCTCGCGGTGGGCCGCAGCGAGGTCCTCGAATATGGACCCGACGGGCAGCGTCTGGGTGCAGGCATGGAGGTCTTCGTGTCCAGCTACGCTCCGCGCCCGCGGATGCTGGTGTTTGGTGCCATCGACTTCGCCGCCGCCCTGGCCCAGCAGGGATCATTTCTCGGCTACCGGGTTACCGTCTGCGATGCCCGCCCGGTGTTCGCCACCCGAGCACGTTTTCCAACGGCCGACGAGGTGGTTGTCGACTGGCCGCACCGGTATCTTGCCGCGCAGGCCGAGGCGGGCGCCATCAACAAGAGCACGGTGATCTGTGTGCTCACCCACGATCCGAAGTTCGACGTCCCGGTGCTCGAGCTGGCACTGCGCCTGCCCCACGTCGGATATGTGGGGGCGATGGGATCGCGCCGGACCCATGACGACCGGATAGAGCGGCTGCGAGCGGCGGGGTTGACTGACGCCGAGCTGAGCCAGTTATCCAGCCCCATCGGACTGGACCTCGGTGCCCGGACCCCGGAAGAGACCGCGGTCTCGATCGCAGCCGACATCATCGCCCGGCGTTGGGGCGGCGGAGGCCGCCGGTTGGCCGAAATCAAAGGGCGAATCCACCATGAGACGCAGGTCCAGGGCGAGTTAAAGGATTACTTAACTCGGCATTGACGTGTATTGCGGACTGACTGACACTTGGGGTCCCTTCCCGTAGTGAGGTGCGTCACATGCAGGTGCCCGGGCCCTTCGAATACGAGCGCGCGACCAGCGTCGACCATGCGATCGGACTACTGGATCGGTTGGGGGAGGGGGCGCGGGTCGTCGCCGGCGGGCACAGCCTGCTGCCGATGATGAAGCTGCGCATCGCCAATCCCGAATACCTCGTCGACATCAACGACCTGGCGCTCGAGCTGGGATACGTGATCACCGATCCGACCCTGGTTCGCATCGGCGCCATGACCCGTCACCGCGAGCTGTTGGAGTCGGACACCCTGGCCACCGTGTGCCCGATCTTCCGCGACGCCGAACGGGTGATCGCCGACCCGGTGGTCCGCAATCGCGGCACCCTCGGCGGTTCGCTGTGCCAGGCAGATCCGGCCGAGGATCTGTCGACGGCGTGCGCCGTGCTGGATGCGGTGTGCTTGGCCCGGGGGCCTTCGGGTGAACGCCAGATCGCAATCGACGACTTTCTCGTCGGGCCGTACGAGACCGCCCTGGCCTACAACGAGATGCTGGTCGAAGTCCGGATCCCGGTGCGGCACAACACGTCGAGCGCCTACGCGAAGGTAGAACGGCGGGTCGGCGACTGGGCGGTCACCGCGGCCGGCGCGGCCCTCACGCTCGACGGTGACTCCATGGCCGCCGCCCGGGTGGGTCTGACCGCGGTGAATCCCGACGCGGCCGCACTCGCGGAAATCTCGGCGGCTCTGGTCGGCCGGCCCGCCACCGAAGAGGTCTTCGCCGAGGCGGGCCGTCGGGCCGGCGAAGCCTGCGAGCCGGTGGCCGACGTCCGCGGCACCGCTGAGTACAAGCGACACTTGGCCTCCGAATTGACCATCCGCACACTGCGCACCGCCGCCGAGCGCGTGCGCGAACAAAGGAGCAAGTAGCTATGCAGGTGAATATGACCGTCAACGGCGAGCAAGTCACCGCCGAAGTCGAACCCCGCATGCTGCTGGTGCACTTTCTGCGTGATCAGCTGCGGCTCACCGGAACTCATTGGGGTTGCGACACGAGCAACTGCGGAACATGCGTGGTCGACGTCGATGGCATGCCGGTGAAGTCCTGCACGATGCTTGCCGTAATGGCATCCGGCCACGATGTCCGCACGGTCGAGGGGCTTGCGGTGGACGGCCAACTCGACCCGGTGCAGGAAGGGTTCATGCGCTGCCATGGACTGCAATGCGGATTCTGCACCCCGGGAATGATGATCACCGCCCGCGCCCTGCTAGACCGCAACCCCGACCCCGACGAGGAGACCATCAGGGAGGCGATCTCCGGACAGATCTGCCGGTGCACCGGATACACCACGATCGTGCGCTCCATCCAGTGGGCCGCACGCAACGCAACACCGGCGGCAACCTCATGACCACCACTAAAGAGGGGGCAAACCGTCCGCCCTCGCCAGAAGACACAGCCGACAACGACCAAAAGCCGTGCGGGCATGGACGGATGCTGCGCAAAGAGGACCCCCGGTTCATCCGGGGCCGCGGCAACTACGTCGACGACGTCGCGCTGCCGGGCATGCTGCATCTGGCGATCTTGCGCTCACCGTACGCGCACGCCCGCATTGTCAGCATCGATGTGACGGCAGCCCTTGCACATCCCAAAGTCAAAGCGGTGGTGACCGGCGCCGACCTGGCCGAGAAGGGTCTGGCCTGGATGCCGACGCTGTCCAACGACGTGCAGGCCGTGCTGGCCACCGACAAGGTCCGCTTCCAGGGTCAGGAAGTGGCATTTGTCGTTGCCGAGGACCGGTATTCGGCCCGTGACGCGCTGGAATTGATCGACGTCGAGTACGACCCGCTAGATCCCGTCGTCGACGTCCGCACCGCGCTAGACCCGTCGGCGGCAGTGATCCGCACCGATCTCGAGGGCAAGACCGACAACCACTGCTTCGACTGGGAAACCGGTGACGCGGCGGCGACCGAAGCGGTGTTCGCGAAGGCCGACGTGATCGTCAAGCAGGAAATCGTCTACCCCCGGGTGCACCCCGCACCGATGGAAACCTGCGGCGCGGTGGCTGATCTGGACCCGGTGACCGGAAAGCTGACATTGTGGTCCACCAGCCAGGCGCCGCACGCACACCGCACGCTGTATGCGTTGGTCGCGGGCCTCCCTGAACACAAGATCCAAGTGATTTCACCGGATATCGGCGGTGGCTTCGGCAACAAGGTGCCGATCTATCCCGGTTATGTGTGCGCGATCGTCGGCTCGCTGGTACTGGGCAAGCCGGTGAAATGGATGGAGGACCGCAGCGAGAACCTGACCTCGACGGGCTTCGCGCGCGACTACATCATGGTCGGTGAGATCGCCGCCACGAAAGAGGGCAAGATCCTCGCGATCCGGACTAATGTGCTGGCCGACCACGGCGCATTCAACGGCACAGCAGCACCGGTGAAGTACCCCGCCGGCTTCTTCGGCGTGTTCACCGGCAGCTACGACATCGAGGCCGCCTACTGCCATATGACCGCGGTGTACACCAACAAGGCACCCGGCGGGGTGGCGTACGCGTGCTCGTTCCGGATCACCGAGGCGGTCTACTTCGTCGAGCGGCTGGTGGACTGTCTGGCCTTCGACCTAAAGATGGATCCGGCCGAGCTGCGGCTGCGAAACCTGCTGCGGCCCGATCAATTCCCGTACAAGAGCAAGACCGGCTGGGTCTATGACTCGGGTGACTACGAGACCACCATGCGCAAGGCCATGGACATGATCGGCTACGACGCGCTGCGCGCCGAGCAGAAGGAGCGGCGGGCGCGCGGCGAGCTGATGGGCATCGGGATGTCGTTCTTCACCGAGGCCGTCGGTGCTGGTCCGCGCAAGGACATGGACATCCTCGGCCTGGGCATGGCCGACGGGTGCGAATTGCGCGTGCACCCGACGGGGAAAGCCGTTGTGCGGCTTTCGGTTCAGACCCAAGGCCAGGGCCACGAGACGACGTTCGCCCAGATTGTCGCCGAGGAACTGGGCATCCCGCCCGACGACATCGACGTCGTGCACGGCGACACCGACCAGACTCCATTCGGGCTGGGCACCTATGGCAGCCGGTCCACGCCAGTATCGGGCGCGGCCGCGGCGCTGGTGGCGCGCAAGGTCCGCGACAAGGCCAAGATCATCGCGTCGGGAATGCTGGAGGTGTCGGTTGCCGACTTGGATTGGGAGAAGGGCAAATTCCACGTCAAGGGTGACCCGTCGGCTGCGGTGACCATCCAGGACATCGCGATGCGCGCGCACGGGGCCGGCGACCTGCCCGAGGGCATAGAGGGCGGCCTGGACGCCCAGATCTGCTACAACCCGGAGAACCTGACCTACCCATACGGCGCGTACTTCTGTGTGGTGGACGTCGATCCGGGCACCGCGGTGGTCAAAGTGCGGCGCTTCCTGGCCGTCGATGACTGCGGTACCCGCATCAACCCGATGATCATCGAAGGTCAGGTGCACGGGGGCATCGTCGATGGCATCGGGATGGCGTTGATGCAGATGATCGCCTTCGACGAAGAGGGCAACTGCCTGGGCGGGTCGCTGATGGACTACCTGATCCCGACCGCGCTCGAGGTGCCGCACCTGGAGACCGGCCACACCGTGACGCCGTCCCCGCACCACCCGATCGGGGCGAAGGGCATCGGCGAATCGGCCACCGTCGGATCCCCGCCCGCGGTGGTAAACGCGGTGGTGGATGCGTTGGCGCCGTTCGGGGTTCGCCACGCCGATATGCCGCTGACACCGTCCCGGGTCTGGGAGGCCATGCAGGGCCGCGCCAGACCGCCGATCTAGAGGGTTATATGACGATCAGCGAGCGAGCTCAGCAACTGTTGGCGGCACGGACACCGTTTGTGCACGCGACGGTGGTGCGGGCCCAGCCGCCCACTTCCGCTTACCCGGGAGACGAAGCAATCCTGTTGGCGGACGGCACGATCGAGGGCTTCGTCGGCGGCCAGTGCGCACAAAACTCGGTCCGTAAGGCGGCGCTGGGTGTGCTGCAGGCGGGCGAAAGTGTGTTGCTGCGGGTGCTTCCCGACGGCGACTTGCACTTTCCCGAGGCGCCCGGCGCCTGCGTGGTCGTCAACCCGTGCCTGTCCGGCGGATCGCTGGAGATCTTCCTGACGCCGCAGCTGCCGGCTCCCCTGATCCGGATCTGTGGAGCCACGCCGATCGCAGACGCGCTAATGCAGCTGTGCGGCGTGCTGGGCTACGATGTCCAACGCGAAGCGCGGGACGCTACCGATCTAGCCGACACCTCCGCGGTGGTGATCGCCAGCCACGGCGGCCCGGAAGCGGAACTCATTCGCACGGCCTTGGATAACGGCGTTGGGTATATCGGTTTGGTGGCCAGCAAGGTTCGCGGCGCCTCGATCCTGAACGAACTCGAACTCTCCGACGTCGAGCGAGCCCGCATACATACCCCGGTCGGATTGCCCATAGGCGCCAAGACACCGGCGGAGATCGCGGTATCCATCGCCGCTGAACTCATTGCCGCCGTCCACGACGGCAGCCTGATCCGTCCCGCTACACGGGTGAACGGCGGCGCGCGCGAGGCGGTCGACCCAGTGTGCGGCATGACGGTGTCGATCGGACCCGCCACCGAACACTTGGAATTGGGCGGCGCCGACTACTGGTTCTGCTGCCCAGGATGCCGCACGGCATTTGCCGCCGGGAAAGCCGGCGTATGACAGCGCATCGGATCACCGGCGTCGTACTGGCCGCCGGCAGCTCCCGCAGGCTAGGGACGCCTAAACAGGTTCTGCCATACCGGGAGACGACCGTACTGGGGGCCAGCCTCGACGTTGCCCGCGCCGCAGGATTCGACCAGCTCGTCGTCACATTGGGTGGTGCTGCCCAAGCGGTGCGCGACGTGGTGCCGTTGGACGGGGCCGACGTGGTAGCCGTCGATGACTTTGGCACCGGCTGTTCGGCGTCGTTGCGTGTCGCGCTACAACGGGTAGACCCGCGGGCTGCCGGCATTGTGCTGATGCTCGGCGACCAGCCGCGGATGGACCCGGCGACCGTGCGGCGGATGCTCACCGACAGCCCGGCCGCCGACATCGCGGTGTGCCGTTACGCCGACGGCATCGGGCATCCGTTCTGGTTCAGCCGCGATGTATTTGGCGAACTTTCGCAGCTGCACGGCGACAAGGGAGTCTGGAAGCTGGTCCAGTCGGGCCGGCACCCGGTACACGAGATCGTTGTAGAGGGCCCGGTGCCACTCGACGTCGACACATGGGACGACTACCAGCGATTGCTGGAATCGGTGCCGTCATGATTTTCGCGGACCCCGACGACGTGATCCGCAGGTTCGACGCCCAGGACTACCTACTCGACACCGGAACCGCGTCCGCGATCTATCTGGCGGTCACGCTCGGCAAACCGCTCCTGCTGGAAGGAGAGCCCGGCGTCGGCAAGACGACGGCCGCGAAAACCCTTGCGGCAGTGCTCGATACCACACCACTTAGGCTGCAATGCTACGAGGGCCTGACCGCCACCGAAGCGCTTTACGACTGGAACTACCAACGCCAGCTACTGTCCATCCGGCTGGCCGAGGCGCGCGGCACCGGTATCGAAGAAGCGGATCTCTACACCGAGACCTACCTGATGGATCGGCCCATCCTGCAGTGTGTGCGGCATCGGGGTCCGACACCGCCGGTGCTGCTGATCGACGAAATCGACCGGGCAGACGACGAATTCGAAGCGCTGCTGCTGGAGTTCCTCGGTGAGGCCGCGGTTACCGTCCCGGAGTTGGGCACCTTCGTCGCCGAGCGCGCGCCGATCGCGGTGCTCACTTCCAACCGTAGCCGCGACCTACACGACGCACTGCGGCGGCGCTGCCTCTACCACTGGATCGATTACCCGGAGCCGTCCCGGGCGGCCGCGATAGTCCGGCGGACGGTGCCCGGGGCGACGACACCGCTGATCGAGCATGCCACCCAATTCGTGAGCAGCGCGCGTGATCTCGACCTGGACAAGCCGCCCGGCGTGGCCGAGACCATCGACTGGGTGGCGGCTCTGGTGTCGCTGCGCGTCGCAGATATTGCCCCGGCCGATTCGGTCGATGCGGCGCTGGCCAGCCTTGGGGCACTGGCCAAGACGCCCGACGATCGCACCCTGATCCGCGACGCGTTCATCGAATACAGCCGCACATGAGAGGAATCACAGCATGAAGATCGCCAACCAGTTCACCGTCAGCGCGCCGATCGAACAGGCCTGGGACGTGCTGTGCGACCTGGAGCAGGTGATTCCGCTGATGCCTGGTGCGGCGCTGATCGGCCATGAAGGCGACGAATACCTCGGCAAAGTCAAAGTCAAGGTCGGGCCCGTCACCAGTGAATTCAGCGGCAAGGTGCGTTTCGTCGAGCAAGACCGCGACCAGCACCGCGCGGTTATCGACGGCAAGGGCAAAGAGGCGCGCGGGACCGGCAACGCGGCCGCCACGGTCACCGCCCAGCTGCACGAGGACGGGGGTCGCACGAATGTCAGCGTCGACGCCGACCTGAAGATCGTCGGCAAGCTTGCTCAGTTCGGCAGCGGAATGCTGCAACAGGTGTCGGAGAAGCTGCTGGGCCAGTTCGTGGAATCCCTGGAAGCCAAACTGGCCGCCGAGAATGCCGGCGTCCCACAGGGTTCGACCGATACGGCCGAGGCGGCCAGCGCCGAGGAGCCGATCCCGGCCGGGCCGGCAAATCCGGTCGCGGGCACCCGCCAAGACCCCGCTCCCGAGCCAGAGCCCATCGATCTGCTGCAGCTCGCAGGTGGCGGCCAGCTCATGAAGTACGGCTCGGCGGCGGCGGCGCTGCTCGCCGGGCTGGTGCTGATCTGGGTGCTGCGTCGGAGAAGTTAGCCGCTCGTGAGCACCCCGTTGCTGTTGCGTGGCGTCGATCTGGCGGCGTTCGCGGCGGCCCTGGCGGCACGCCTGCGCAGCGCGGGAGTCTCGGTGTCCGCCAGCGGCCAGGGGGGTTTCGTGCAAGCGCTCCAGCACTTGGCGCCGCAAACCACGGTGGCGCTGTACTGGGCCGCCAGGCTCACCCTCGTCAACCGGATGGAAGACCTCGGTGCGTTCGACGCGGTGCTGCGAGAGGTCTTCGGAACTGTCCAACCCGGCGATATACGAAGCCCGGACTCAGTCCTGCCGATCGCCGGCCCCAAGACACCCGCAGCGCCCGCAGCTGGCTTCGTCCAGCCCGCGGCGAGCCAATCCGCCGATGCGCGCGCCGAAAAACTGCCGTGGATCACCCGGACCGCGCCCGACCGGGACGGCGGAGCGGACGCGGGCATCCTCCTGCCAGACCTGCTGCCCAGCCGCATCGCCGCGATGGCCGACGAACCGTTCGACCAATTCGACCCCAAAGATCTGCGCCTGATCGGTTCGTGGCTGGAGGCGTCGGTTCAGGCTTGGCCCCGGCGCCGCAGCCTGCGACTCGAATCCAGCCCGCACGGCAAGAGGATCGACCTGCGGGCGACGATGAACGCGTCACGCGGGACCGGCTGGGAAACGGTAACGCTGGCGCGAACGCGGCTGCGGCGCCGGCCCCGGCGGGTCGTCCTGGTCTGCGACGTCAGCCGCTCCATGCAGCCATACGCCGCGATCTATCTGCATTTGATGCGGGCGACGGTGCTGCGCCGGGCCGGTGTTCGCCCCGAGGTGTTCGCGTTCTCGACGTCGCTGACCCGGCTCACCCCGGTGCTATCCCACCGCTCGGCCGAGGTGGCGCTGGAACGGGCCAACGAGAAGGTCACCGACCGGTACGGCGGCACGTTCATCGGCCGCAGCATCGCTGCCCTGCTGGCCCCGCCGCACGGCAGCGTGTTGCGCGGCGCGGTGGTGATCATCGCGTCAGACGGCTGGGACAGCGATCCGCCCCACGTGCTCGAGCATGCGCTGGCCAGGGTGCGGCGGCGCGCCGAGTTGCTGGTCTGGCTCAACCCGCGCGCCGCGCACGATGAATTCCAGCCACTTGCCGGTTCGATGGCGGCGGCCCTGCCTTACTGCGATCTGTTTCTGCCGGCGCACTCGCTGACCGGCCTGCGCCAGCTGTTTGTGGCCCTGGCTAGTCGGGCATCGCGGCGATGAGCTGCTCGGCGGTGAGGGGCATCGAGCGCACCCGGATGCCGAGCGCGTCGTAAACCGCGTTGGCGATCGCAGCGGCCGTCGGGCCTTGTGCGCACTCGCCGACTCCCAGCGGTGGATTGCCTTGTCCGGCGACGAATTCGACCTCGAGTGCGGGCACCTCGGAGAACCGCAGGATCGGATAGGTCTCCCAGGTGTCGCTCGTGACATTCAATCGGTCGAAACGCACCCGCTCCTTGAGCGCCCAACTTGTGGCCTGGATGGCACCGCCCTCGATCTGATTGACCGCACCATCGGGATTAATGACCAGACCGGCATCCACAGCGATGACGAGCCGTCGCACCTGGACCTCGTTGATCGCCTCGACCTCGGCGACGACCGCGCAGTAGGCGGATGAGTTCTTGTATCGCGCATAGCCGATGCCATGCCCAACCGCTTCCCGTGACGTCCATTCCGCCCAAGCGGCCCCCGACGCCGCGGTGTGCAGGACTGCCTGTGCGCGCGGGTCCGACAAATGGGCCAACCGGAATTCGAGGGGATCGCGGCCCGCGGCCGAGGCGAGTTCGTCCATGAACGACTCCGCGGCAAACACATTGAGAAAGGCGCCCAGCGAACGCAGCGCCGAGGTGCGCAGCGGCATCTCGGTCAACAGGTGGTTGGTGACCCGGTAGGCGGGAAAGTCATAGGACGGCAGGGCATTTCGCCCGGCACCACCACCTCGTTCGAGCGGCGGCTCGCCGCCGGAACGGATCGGCTCGCCACCGGTGCGGTGGCTCGCCGCCAACAACGCATTCGTCGGTGTTGTCCCGGGGCGGCCCATATAGCTGCCGCTCCATATCTCATGGCGCCAGGACAGCACGCTGCCGTCATCAGTAGAGTCGGCGGCTATCTCGACCACCGCCGCGGGGCCGAACGGCGCCCATGCCAATTCGTCAGCGCGTGACCAGACCACCTGTACAGGGCGTCCGGGCACGGCTTGCGCCAGCAGCGCGGCATCCATGGCGGCATCGTCGGCGCCGTTGTGCCCATAGCATCCCGCTCCCTCGACGTGGCGCACCAATACCCGATCGTGCGCGACGTCAAGTGCTGCGGCCAATTCACGCCGCAGCACATGGACGCCTTGGCTGTGAGACCACACTTCGAGGCGGCCGTCCCCGTGCGCCAGCGCGGCCGCGGCCGACGGACCGATCGAGGCATGCGCCAAATAGGGCCGGTGGTATCGCGCCGAGTGCGACCGCGTCGCCTGGGTAGGCGTCGACTTCTCTTTGGCGGCGAGTACCGAGGTGTCGGCTTCGGCCGACACAAGAAATCCGGGAAGGTCGTTCTCGTCCGGCAGGGTCGGCCGCTCGTCCCAGCTGGCGTCGGCGCGTAGCCGCTCAGCGGCGCGTAGCGCGACTTCTTCGCGCTCGGCCACTACTCCAAGGAAATAGCCGTCACGCACGACAGTGATCAGACCTGGCAGCGCTTTGGTCGGTCCGGTATCGACGTCGCGCAGCCTCGCGCCGCGCGAGGGCGGGCGAACGATCCGCCCGTACACCTGCCCATCCAGGACGAGGTCGTGCAGGTAGCGCGGTCGCCCGGTCAGTTTGTCGGGTAGGTCCAGCCGGGCAACGTTGGTGCCGACGACCTGGTAGTCCGACTCTGCCTTGGATGGCGCGTCGCCGGTGGCCGGCCGATTCAGCAGCGAGTCGTCGGCCAATTCCCAATAGCTCGTGGCTGAATCGTCCGGACCGTTTATCTGACCGTCCGCAACTTCCAACTCGTCGGTCGTCGCGGCAAGTTTCGCTGCCGCGACGGCAAGATAGAGCGCCCGTGCTTCGGCGCACACCTGTCGCAGCGCCGCGCCTGAATTCTGAATCGACAAGCTGCCGGCGGTGAAGCCTTCGTCAGGGCTAAGATCGGTCGCCGCGGCAATCATCTCCACGCGCGTGACGTTCACATCAAGTTCCTCTGCGGCGATCTGCGCCAGTGCCGTCAACACGCCCTGGCCCAGCTCGACCTTGCCCGAGCGGACCTCTACGATGCCGTCTGATCTGATCCGAATCCAGTGGCCCAGGACCGGATTGGCAGCCAGCGACATCGGCAAGTCAGCGCTGGCCATCGGCCGACCTCGCCAACTCAGCCGCAGCGCTTAGCACTGCTCGAACCACACGGTTATGCGAACCGCAACGACATAGGTTGGGATCCAGGGCGGTGCGGACCTCAGCTTCCGTCGGCTCAGGGTTGTCAGCCAACAGTGCCGCGGCCGCCACCACGATGCCCGACATGCAATACCCGCATTGCGCTGCTTGGCCGGCGATCAGAGCGCGCGCCACGGGGTGGGGCTGTCCGTCGGTGCCCAATCCCTCGACGGTGCGAATCGACTGGTCGGCTACCGACCACAACGGAGTATCGCAGGAGTAGATGGGACGGCCGTCGGCAAGCACGAAACACGCTCCGCACAAACCCAACCCACAGCCGAAGCGCGTCCCCTTCAAATCCAGGTGGTTTCGCAATACGTACAGCAGCGGGGTGTCGTCAGCGGCGCGAACCTCGCGCCGCTGCCCGTTCACGGTTAGCCATCGAGCGGTCGAGTTCTCGCCTTCTCCCATGACTCCAGCATCCTCCGGCCGCGGCATGACCGTTTAGGTGATGCACCTTGTGGCAACCGTGGGTGCCCCCCTGAGAGTTTGAAACTGGTTTAGCCGCGACGGCCAGGCTCCGCGCGCCTGCGCTCCGCAGAAGTGTCCGTCTCGTCAGTAGACCGCTTCAGACCGGACGACACCACGAGGACCGACAGGACGATGGCCACCAGAAAGAGTGCCAGGA
>DASQRI010000372.1:0-5974 GCA_035642975.1 Mycobacterium sp. | reverse complement strand
GTCGCTACGGAAGATGACGTGAATGGGCATCGCGGGCAGGTTGGTGCCCGGGTTGAGCGCCGTGATCGCCGGGTCGTTCCAAGTGGTTATGCTCCCATTGAAAATTTTTGCGGTCGCGAGCCCGTCCAGTTTCAGCGAACTGACTCCGTCGATGTGGTAGGTGACGGCGATCGGTTCAAACACCGCCGGCAGGTCCCACGCCGCCGAACCGCACCGCTGCGCTGCGTGGTCAGGCTGCCCCTTCGACGGGTTCAACGGGTCGCCGGAACCCGCCAGATCGGTCTCGTTATTGATGAAATCCGTTACCCCTGCGCCGGAACCGTTGGCGTTGTAGTCCAGCGTGTAGCCCGGGCAAACACGGACGTAGGCATAGACGAACTGTTCCATCGCGTTCTCTTGCGCGGTCGCGCCACTGGCTTTGAGTTTCTTTTTGCCGCCGCACTGCACCGGCACCGAGTTGGCGCCGGATCCAGACGACGAGCTGGACGAGGAGTTGATGTTGCCACCGCATCCCGATACCACCAGTACGCAGGCGACCAGCAGGCTCAGCGCGGCAGCGGATCGGGCGAACATCACAGATCTCCTCTGACGAGTCGGGGCGACGAACATTTACTCCGCCACCGGGGTCGAATCGAGCCACGTTCCCGCCGTTAGATGAGTCGCTCGTCGGCAACGAATGCATGAACCCAACGTGAATATACAAAGCTTTGAAGATGGGCGAAGGCTTAGCGGCACCTTTGAAGATCCGCAGAGGTTAACGGTGGTTCTCCCGGAGTGTGAGGCCACGAAGTAGCATCGGAAGTTAATGGAATGTGAACAGCTCAGCGCCGAGAGTGGTGCTGTTGACACTGATGTGACTGCTGCGGCTATGAGGGCAGTGAACCTTACCTTGGGTTTCGGCGCCAAAACCGTGCTCGACGAGGTCAGCCTCGACTTTCCCGCACGTACGGTGACAGCCTTGCTGGGACCGACGGGCTCAGGTAAGACGACCTTCCTGCGCACGCTGAATCGGATGAACGACAAAGTCTCCGGACACCGGTACAGCGGTGACGTGCTGTTGAATGGACACAGCATCTTCAAGGATCGCGACCTGATGGAGTTTCGCCGCAGAGTCGGCATGGTGTTCCAGCGTCCCAATCCGTTTCCGATGTCGATCATGGACAACGTGGTTGCGGGCGTGCGCGCTCATAAGATGGTGCCGCGCAAGGGATTTAAAAGCATTGCGGAGGCTCGACTCACCGAGGTTGGGCTCTGGCATGCGGTTAAGGATCGGCTCGGTGATTCGCCGTTCCGGCTCTCCGGCGGCCAACAGCAGTTGTTGTGTCTGGCCCGTACGCTTGCGGTGAATCCGGAGGTGCTGCTGCTCGACGAGCCCACCTCCTCACTGGACCCGACCACGACCGAGAAGATCGAGGCGCTCATTCGATCCCTCGCCAACCGCCTGACCGTGATCATGGTGACGCATGATCTCGCGCAGGCCGCCCGGATCGGTGACCGGACCGCCTTGTTTTTTGACGGCAGGCTGATCGAGGAAGGGCCCACCGAACAGTTATTCCTGTCACCGAAGCATGCGGAAACCGTCCGCTATGTCTCCGGATTGTTCGGCGATCGCAGGCTCCTCGGCGTCGTCGTTGGGGCCAGCGAGGCAAATGGCGAAAAGGCCGAAAAGGAAAATAGCGAAAGGTGGGGGGCGTGAAAATTCGTTTGCGTACGCTGTCGGTAGCGGTGCCGCTGGTTCTTGTCGCAGCAGCCTGTGGTTCGAACTCAACGGGCGGTTCGTCCAAACCGGGAGCCAGTGCCGGTGTTGTCGCCACCACGCCCGCAGCGTCGGATATCGCGTTGTCGGAGACCGGTGCCACGGAGCTGTACCCGCTGATTAATTCGTGGCGCGACGGCTATCACGCGAAGTACCCGAACATCACGATCAACACCGCGTCCACCGGGTCAGGTGCCGGGATCTCCCAGGCCATTGCCAGGACAGTCGAGATCGGCGCCTCCGGCGCATACCTGTCCCCGGGTGACATCGCCGCGCACAAGGGACTGATGAACATCGCATTGGCCATTGCCGCCGAGCAGGTCCACTACAACCTGCCCGG
Source organism: Mycobacterium sp. (assembly GCA_035642975.1). Lineage (GTDB taxonomy): Bacteria > Actinomycetota > Actinomycetes > Mycobacteriales > Mycobacteriaceae > Mycobacterium. The sequence continues at coordinate 3,878 of DASQRI010000372.1, read as the reverse complement.
TGTCACCGACCACATCAAGCTGAATGGCAAAGTGCTGGCGGCCATGTACCAGGGAACCGTCAAAACCTGGAATGACCCGCAGATCGCCGCCCTCAACCCCGGGGTGAACCTGCCAGCCACCCCGGTTGTTCCGCTGCACCGTTCCGACGGGGCCGGCGATACTTTCGTCTTCACCCAATATCTGTCGAAGCAAGACCCCGACGGCTGGGGTAAGTCGCCCGGCTTCGGCACCACCGTCGACTTTCCCGCGGTTCCCGGCGCGCTAGGCGAGAATGGCGCCGGTGGCATGGTGACCGGCTGCGCCGACACTCCCGGCTGCGTCGCGTACATCGGCATGAGCTACCTCGACCAGGCAAACCAAAAGGGTCTGGGCGAAGCCCAGTTGGCCAATGCTTCCGGTAAGTACCTATTGCCCGATGCCAAAAGCATTCAGGCCGAGGCCGCCGGCTTCGCCTCGCAGACACCGGCGAACCAGGTGATCTCGCTGATCAACGGGCCCGCTGCGGACGGGTACCCGATCGTCAACTACGAGTACGCAGTCGTCTACAGCAACCAGAAGGATGCCGCTACCGCACAGACCCTGCAAGCGTTTCTGCACTGGGTGGTGACCGACGGCAACAGCCCCCAGTTCCTGGACAAGGTTCACTTTCAGCCGCTGCCGGCCCCGGTGTTGAAGTTGGCCGACGCCCAGATCGCCCAGATCACAAGCTAAATCGCTTCTTTGACGCTTTCCACGCAGCAGCCTTCGTCGGGCGGCTCAACGATCCTCCGGCCCATGCTGGGCCGCATCCGTGCGATGCGGCAACAAGGCCTCGTCGTCCGCTGGGCCGGCGGGGCGGTTGCGGTGATCCCGCTGATCGCGCTCGTGTTTGTGCTGGCGACGCTGATCATGGAGGCGCTGCCCGCAATCAGGCTCAACGGACTGCACTTCTTCACCGCCACCGAATGGAACCCGGGAAACCTGTACGGCAACACGGTTGTCACCGACGGTGTCCCACATCCGACGGGCGCCCACTACGGGGCATTGCCGCTGATTGTCGGCACTCTGGCGAGTTCTGCGATCGCCCTGATCATCGCGGTGCCGGTGTCAATCGGAGCAGCGTTGGCGATCGTGGAACGGTTGCCGAAACGGTTCGCCTCGGCGGTCGGCATGGTGCTCGAATTGCTCGCCGGCATCCCTAGTGTCGTCGTCGGCCTGTGGGGGGCATTGACATTCGGGCCGTTCATCGCCCACCACATCGCTCCGGTGATCGCGCGCAATGCTCCCGATGTGCCGGTGCTCGACTACTTCCGCGGCGATACCGGCAACGGAGAAGGCCTGTTGGTGTCCGGTCTGGTGCTGGCGGTGATGATCATTCCTATCATCGCCAGCACCAGCCGCGACCTGATCCGGCAGGTGCCTGTGCTGCCCCGCGAGGGCGCGACCGCGCTGGGGATGTCCGATTGGGAGTGTGCGCGCAGGGTCATCCTACCGTGGGTGACCAGGGGCATCATCGGCGCCGTGGTCCTGGGACTTGGCCGTGCGCTGGGAGAGACGATGGCTGTTGCCATGGTGTCCGGTGCAGCGTTGGGCGCGATGCCCACCAATATCTACTCGACCATGACGACCATCGCCGCGACCGTGGTGTCGCAGCTGGATTCGGCACTGACTGACTCCACCAACTTCGCGGTGCAGACTCTCGCGGAGGTGAGTCTGGTACTGATGGTGATCACGCTCCTGACGAACGTGGCTGCTCGCGCGCTGGTGCGCCGGGTATCGAATACCGCGCTACCAGTCGGGCGAGGTATTTAAGGTGAACGAATCCGCTACACCTGGGACCGGTCAGATACCGACGCCGGCCGCGCGACGGCGGTCGGTCGCTAATCGACGCAAGGCCGTCAATGCGCTGTGGTGGATCGCATGCTTCTGCTGTCTGGCGGTGGTGATCGGTCCGACGCTGTGGATGCTGATCGGGGTCCTCGGCCGCGCGTTGCCGGTGTTCCACTGGAGCGTGCTGGTGCAAGACTCGCATGGTGGCGGTGGCGGTCTGCGCAACGCCATCGTCGGCACCGCGGTCCTGGGTATCGGGGTCATGCTGGTGGGTGGCACCGTGAGCGTGTTGACCGGGATCTATCTGTCCGAATTCGCCACCGGCAGAACGTACTCCATCCTGCGCGGTGCTTACGAGCTGCTGTCCGGTATCCCGTCCATCGTGCTCGGCTACGTTGGCTATCTGGCACTCGTCGTGGACTTTGATTTGGGCTTTTCCCTGGCGGCCGGGGTGTTGGTGCTGTCGGTGGTGAGTATTCCGTACATCGCCAAGGCCACCGAGTCGGCGCTCGGTCAGGTGCCGACGTCCTACCGGGAGGGGGCAACGGCGCTGGGACTGCCGGTCGGTTGGACGCTGCGCAAAGTCGTGTTGAAGACTGCAATGCCCGGAATCGTCACCGGGCTGCTCGTGGCACTAGCAGTGGCGATCGGTGAGACGGCGCCGATGCTGTACACAGCGGGCTGGTCGGATTCCCTCCCGACCGGACAACTCACCGACTCGCCAGTCGGATACCTGACCTACCCCATCTGGACGTTCTACAACCTTCCGTCGAAGACGGCCCAAGACCTGTCCTATGACGCGGCCTTGTTGCTGCTGGTGTTCTTGCTGTTGCTTATCGTTGTGGGACGCCTGATTACCTGGTTCGCACAACGGCATTCGGAGTGGGACTAACAAGGTGTCGACAGCGGATCGCTGATACGAGACAAATCAGGTAATTACTTCCGCAGCCGCCAGGAATTCCAGCAGCAGTTCGTTGACGATCGCCGATTGCTCAATCTGCGGGCAGTGGCCGGCCTCCTCGACGACCGCCGAGCGCGCCCCGGCGATCTGGTCGGCGATCTCTTTCGCCCAGCCGGGCGGAAGAAGTTTATCGCTGCCGCCCTCGACCACCAGCGTCGGAACCGAGACACGTTGGTAGGCACGCTTGCTCGACGGTGCCGACGGTGCGGCCGCGCCGGGCCGACGGAAACGGGCCGCCGCGAGCGCCTCCCACGCGCCGGGCACGATGCTGGATTCGAAACGACGCTGCACGTAGTCGTCGTCGGCCGGATATTTCGGATCGTGGAAGAGCGCCTCGACGATCCGGCGCATGGCCGGCACCGTCGCGTCGTAGTCGTACAACGCCTCCATGTGCTGGTTGCGCTGGATTTCGCCGCCGCCGCAGATGGTCACCATGCTGCGCATCGGCAGCACCGGAGAATCCGACGTGGCGTCGGTGAGCAAGTTGATGGCGCCCATCGAGTTCCCGACGAAATGCGCGGAGTCAACGCCGAGCTCGTCGCAGAACCGCGCGATATGCCGTATCCGCATGCCGCGGCCGTCGTTGAAGTCGATGACTTTGGCCGACTGGCCGAAGCCCAACATGTCGGGAGCCAGCACCCGATAACGCTCAGCAAGCGCAGGTATTGTCCGCTCCCAACCGATTTCGGCGCTGATGCCGAACTCGCCACCGTGCAGCAGGATCACCGGGTCGCCGTCGCCGGCTTCCAGGTAGCTGGTGGTCAGCCCGTCGACCATGACAGTTCTGCGTCGAATCTCCATGGCGTGCACCTCAGTTCGGGTCGAGCGGACCGACGGGCCGGGTAGTCGTCGCGTGGACCAACAGCTCGGCCAGCTCCCGCGGCCGGCTCAGGAACGGAGAGTGCGACGTGTCGATGGTCAGCTGTTCGACGCCGAGACGCTGCGCTACCAGATCCGCCAGCCAACGAGGCATCGAGCGGTCCTGCAAACAACGGATGAAGCTGCGAGGCAGATCGGCCGCCCAGAATCGCGGGATGAGGACCGGTGTCACGGTAGTTTCACCGAAGCGTTCCCGGCCGAGCCGCTCGAACGCCCATTGCACAGTTT
>DASQRI010000371.1:0-10546 GCA_035642975.1 Mycobacterium sp. | reverse complement strand
TGCTGCGCCGGCATCCAACAACTTCTGCACGTCGGCCTGCGGGATGGTGCCACCGACGACCACCGCAATGTCGCCGGCGTCCGCGGCCCGCAGCGCGTCGACGGTGCGGGCGGTCAGGGCCACATGGGCGCCCGACAGGATCGAAAGCCCGACAAGCTTGACGTCCTCCTGCAGCGCGATCGAAACGATGTCCTCGATGCGCTGGCGAATTCCGGTGTAGATGACTTCGAATCCGGCATCGCGCAGCGTGCGCGCGACGATCTTTGCGCCGCGGTCGTGTCCGTCCAGACCGGGTTTCGCCACCAGAACGCGAGCCCCCATCAGAACACCACCGGTTGCTGGAATTCGCCCCATACCGCCTTGAGCGCGGTCACCATCTCTCCGACGGAGCAGTACGCATTGGCACAGTCGATGAGGCGGGGCATCAGATTGTCGGTGCCCTCGGCCGAACGCGAGAGTGCGGCAAGCGTTTCCTTGACGGCGACCGAGTCACGCTCGGCTTTGATCTTCGCCAGACGCTTCAGTTGCAGATCGCGGCCCTCCGCGTTCAGTTCGTAGGTGTCGATGTCAGGCGATGGCTCGTCGGTGACGAACTTATTGACGCCGACCACGGGGCGTTCGCCCGACTCGACCTCTTTGTGAATCTTGAAGGCTTCGTCGGCGATCAGTCCCTGCAGGTAGCCGTCCTCGATGGAGCGCACCATGCCGCCGTGCTTTTCGAGGTCGTCCATGATTTCGACGATCTTGGCCTCGGTGGCATCGGTTAGTGCCTCTACGAAGTAGGAGCCGCCGAGCGGATCGGCCACCTTGGCCACTCCGGTTTCGTAAGCGAGGATCTGCTGGGTGCGCAGCGCCAGCGTCGCAGATTCCTCGCTGGGAAGGGCGAACGGCTCGTCCCACGCCGCGGTGAACATCGACTGGACGCCGCCGAGCACCGCGGCCAGCGACTCGTAGGCGACGCGCACCAAGTTGTTCTGCGCCTGAGGTGCGTACAGCGACGCGCCGCCCGCGACGCAGCCGAAGCGGAACATGGACGCCTTATCGGTGGTGGCGCCGTAGCGCTCGCGCACGATGGTCGCCCAGCGGCGGCGGCCTGCTCGATACTTCGCGATCTCCTCGAAGAAGTCGCCGTGGGTATAAAAGAAGAACGAGATCTGCGGCGCGAACTTGTCGATGGTCATCCGACCGCGTTCGACGACTGTGTCGCAGTAGGTGACGCCGTCGGCCAACGTGAAGGCCATCTCTTGGACGGCGTTGGCGCCGGCGTCGCGAAAATGGGCGCCCGCCACGGAGATCGCGTTGAACCTCGGCACCTCGGCCGCGCAGTACTCGATCGTGTCCGCGATCAGCCGCAGTGACGGCTCCGGCGGCCAGATCCAGGTACCGCGCGACGCGTATTCCTTGAGAATATCGTTCTGGATTGTGCCGGTGAGCTTCTCGCGGGGCACGCCCTTCTTCTCCGCGGCGGCGACGTAGAACGCCAGCAGGATGGCTGCGGTGCCGTTGATGGTGAAGCTGGTGCTGATCTTTTCCAGCGGGATGCCGTCGAAGAGCACCTCGACATCGGCGAGCGTGTCGACGGCGACACCGACGCGGCCGACCTCCTCGCCGTACTCCGCGTCATCGGAGTCGTAGCCGCACTGGGTCGGCAGGTCCAGCGCGACCGAGAGCCCGGTGCCGCCCTCGCCCAACAGGTACCGATACCGCTTGTTCGACTCCTCGGCGGTGCCGAATCCCGAATACTGGCGGAACGTCCAGGTTTTGCCCCGGTAGCCGGACGCGAAGTTGCCGCGGGTGAACGGGTACTCCCCGGGCGGCGGCTCTGGCGCGCCGTCACCGGGTCCGTACACGGGCTCCAACGGAATGCCCGACGGGGTCTGCACGACGTCACTCATCGGAGCTGGCCGCACTGGTCAACGTCTGGTTCTGGATCGCAGACTTCAGGGTAAAGTCCCGGCCAGACTCAAGCGTCATGGTGCTCAATCAACTTCGTCAAACGCATTCCACAACCATCTCAAAGTTGGATGCTGCCGATACATAAATCGGTCGATTTGTAATTGTAAATTACTGCGATGGCCGTCCCCCACCGCACGCCGCAGGTTCACTGCCCTATGCCGACGAATACGACGGAATGGAATATGAAGGGTTACCAGTAAGCTACTGCGGTTTCCGCCGTGCTCTAACGATTTTCGCGTGAGCAACGCCACCCCAGTCGGGAGTGATCGTCCTCATTCATCAAAGCTCCATGACGATCCTTAAGGCCGCGTCGAGGCGGCGCACCTCATCGAAGCTCAGGTATCCGACGCTCTCGCCCAGCCGGCTTGGGTCGACGGCGGCCGTCTGCTCCGCCAGCACTCGGGTGACACGACCGGCGATCTCGACCTCGGGCCTAAAGCTCGCGGTGCGGGCTGCCGTGGATGTCGGCGCCACCAGCAAGGTTGATAGCGGGAGTTCATCGGACTGAACGACGACGGCGTAACGCGTGCCGGATTGCTCATGACCACGGCTACCCCGTGGGTCGCGCAGCCGGAAAATCTCACCACGCACGCAGTGTCTCCATGTCGCGGAGAACCTGCGCCGCCTCCGCACGGTCGTCCTCGTCCGCCGCGAGGTCCTCGGCTTCGGCGCGAATCGAGGCTGCGGCTTTGCGCTTTGCGGCGTCAATCAGTGCGGCTCGTACGGCGGCTGATACCGGTGTGCCATCCCGGGTCAACACCGCTAACGCATTCGATGTGTCCTCGTCGGGGCGGAAAGTGATCGTGTCAGCCATAGACATCATTGTACTACAAATTGTAAGACACTTAACCACTCGCCGGTGGCCTCAAGGCCGTAACCGCCGTGGACGCGCGTTGCGACCAGCGCCTCGGTGCGCAGCGGCATGATTTCCGGGACCGCGCCGACGAACATCGTTTTCCTGGCCCTAAACCCGCCGGAGATGACGATCTTCGTCGAGGCGGCGCCCCGCCCCTCAGAGTGCTCGTAGGCCTTGCAGGGTCCTTCTTGTCAGTTCACGTCGTTCGTCGATTGTCATCGAGTCACCGAGGGTGGCGTGCACCCGCAAGTAACCCTGATTGACTAGGTCGCCGACCAAAACCCGCGTCACACCGAGCGGCAAGGACAGACGCGCGGCGATTTCTGCGACCGAGGGGCTGTGCACGCACAACGTCAGGATCTGGCCCCGCACATCACTTCTCGGCCAGCGCGGCGGCCTCGCTGTGGTGTTGAGCGCTTCGACCGGAGCCTCGAGTGCCAGTCCGACACCAGAGTAGGTGCGGCCTGCCGTCAGGGTGTATGGCCGGACCAGGGTCGGCACGTCCGCGGTTTCCGGTTCTGAGGACCAGTCGCCGATCGGTTCGCCCTTGCCCGCCGACTGCTGATGCGCGTCGGTGTGCTTCTCCCGGACATCTGGCGAACTATCCGGCACGTTGTGGTTCTGCAAGAACCACAAGGTCTGGTCGGCGTGCACCGATGCGCGCAGCTCGCTGGAGACGACCTTGAGTACGGTGCGGTCGGTGTCGATGACGAATGTGGTCCGACTGACCGGCAGCAGCCGGGCCAGCAGGCCACGGTGCCGAGTGTGCCGGCTACGCCGGGCCGCCTCACGGGCCACGACGGATCTACGCAGCTTGGCGAGCCTGCCTCGGTGCACCCCGAACAGCTCGGACACCACGCCGTCCGCGTCGGAAAGGAGCGGATAGTCGAACGAGCGCTGTTGGGCGAAGTGGGCCTGCTTGTCGACGGTGTCGGTGCTGATGCCCACCCGCTGGGCGCCCACCGTGGCGAATTCTCTGCTCAGGTCCCGAAAATGACAAGCCTGGGCCGTACAGATCGGTGAGGACGCTATTGGGAAGAAGAACAGCACAACCGGCCCTTCGGAAAGGAACGCGGACAGTGTCCGGGGCCACCCGGTATGGTCATACAGAGTGAAGTCAGGCGCCTTCTCGCCCGCGATCATCGGCAAAGACTAACGCGGGAAGCTCTGCGCGACGCACGACTCGGATAATCGAGTTGACGATTGACCCAGACGGCGTCAGCTTTCGATGGGCGGTGCCATCGCTTCGGTGCACCTCGAAGTCGAGGTTGTGGTAGAGCCGAAATAATCGCTGGAACCATAGCCGGAGTGCTTCTTTGCTATGGCGTTGTCCTCCGAGTGGGTGCTGGCCGGCGAAGCGCTGGTGGACATGGTCGTCGACGCCGCGCAGCACTGCTTCGTAGTCGCCCACATTTAGCCGGTCGAACTGGTTACGAAGGCGGCGTTAATCAGGATCTGATACCCCTTGTCCTCCTTGTCTTTACGCGGCGAGCAGCCCGATGCCCAGCGATGCAAGGCCGGCGGCCAGGACGATGGCCCCGGTGTAGATAAGCAAGATAAACGCGTTGGGGGTGGCGCGGCCCTTGCCCATGGAGGAAAAGAAGAAGCCAGCGGGCATTAACAATGCCGCTGCCGGCACCCCGACACGTGACAACCAGCCCCACGGCTCGGCCAGGCGTACGGCGTCGGCGTAGAGCAATGCGGTCAGCGACAAGATCAGCAGGACGCCCGCGTGGGCGTGTCCCGCCCGCGCAAAGCTCAGCTGAAAGGACGTCGCCGGGGCCGCACCTCGCGCCAATCTCACCAGGTAGATTCCCCCACTCTCAACGGTGACCAGGGATAACAACAAAATTCCAGCCAGAATTCGGGTCATGTCAGACATCGAAGGCCTCTCTATTGGCGACTGCGACTCTCCAATAATATTGGATAGCTCCGATGTCCGATATGTCAAGATGTGTCATGCGATTGGCTGAACTATCCGCACGCAGCGGTATCCCCGCTACAACCATCAAGTACTACCTGCGGCTCGGCTTACTGCACTCCGGCGAGCGTCAGAGCAGCACCTGGTCGACCTACGACGATTCCCACCTGCGTCGCCTGGCCCTGGTCCGCGCCTTGATCGACGTAGCCGGCCTGCCACTGGAGGCGGTGCACCGCATACTTGCGGTCGTCAGCGACGACTCCGTTCCGTTGCACCAGGCTCTCGGCACCGCACAGTGGCTCCTATCCCCCAGCGCCGACGTGGAACCCAGCGCCGAATCGGCGGACCGAGTCAGCGCTCTGCTCGGCCGGCACAACTGGAAGCTCGCGTCAGACAGCCCACACCGCACGGTGCTGGCCGCTGCGCTGGACCGACTGGACCGCCTGGCCTTCCCGGCACCCGATGCACTACTCGACCAATACGCCGAGGCGCTTTCGCGCTTTGCGCCCAACGAGGTCGAACCCATCACCAGCGAGACGCATCGCGCGACCGCAATCGAGCACCTGGTGATCGGAACCCTTCTCTACGAACCACTTTTGGCCACCATGCGCCGCATGGCGCACGAATCCGAATCTGCCCAGAGCTAGGACATTGCCCGGTGGCGTCACGCCCCGTGCCCGTCCCCGTTCAGAACTGGGTCTCATGCTGCGGTGTTCCGTCAGCCAAAACTGCTGATTAGTAGGCGATAGCCGACGTCGAGCTGGCCTAGGCCTAGTAGCTGGCTGTGCTGCCCGTACCACCTGCCAGAGCGCAGATCGGCGTCAAGTCGGCTAAGGCCCTCTGTCAGCGCTGATTCCTCGGCGTAGGCCAGCATGGAGATGCCCGCGCGGACCCCGGGGTTCAGGTAGGCGTCGGGCCGCCGCCAATAAGCGGCGCCGAAGCCGTCGGTGCAATCGTGTGGCACCGGAACGATTTGTATCTCGGCGCCTCCCAACAATTCTGCGAGGTAGTTCACTGGTACGTGAAGCGCGTCATTGACCTGTGCGGCGGCAGGCAGGTACTCGCGCAACAGCCAGAAGTCTCGCGTCACCGCTTGGTCCCAGGTCAAGATCACAATCCGGTGGCGGGCGACTCGACGTAACTGGCTGATCCCAGCAGCAACGTCACTCCAATGGTGCACGGTGAGGATGGCCATGGCGGCATCAACACATTTGTCCCGCAATGGCAACGCCTCCGCGGTGGCTGCGACACAAGGAGCGGACCCGGCCGGCCGCTGGACGATCATCACCATGCTCGGCTCGACAGCGACGATCGTCTGGACAGGCTCATAGGAGCCCGTCCCCGCCCCCACGTTGGCGACAGTATTCATTCGGTGTAGCGCAGCATGAATCTGGGAGGCGATGCGCGGATCAGGCCGGCGCGTTGCACAGTAACTGGCACCGATCCGATCGTAGGCAACCATCGATTAAGCATGGCTGATCTCGAATGACCGCGGCGACTACCCCGCGTCGGCCCGCTCGCCGTTCTTCCCGAAGTTTGTTGCCAGCGGTAGAAACACGTCGTCGACGATCTCGACGATGGTTTGTGGCGATGCCGCCGTCATCGTCATGAACAGTTCGTGGCGCACCAGGTCGGCCGGCAGCGCAATTCAGCGCTCGACGATCCACGCTGCTGGCAAGGATCGCGAGACGCGGCTGTAGCGTCACGACCGTGAAACCTTTGCGTATGTATTCTTCCGTCGCGCTCGTGGGCTGCGCCGCGTCGGCCGTCATGATGCTCGCTGCGTGCAGCTCCGATAAGACAATCCCATCGCGAAGCACGCTGTCCGAGTCGGTGAGCACGCCCGCTATCACCGAACCGGCGACCGCAGACAGCACCTGCCCCACTGCCGCACCGGGCGGCGGTACACCTGAGTGGACGCTTACTGGGGCAACTGGCAGCGTCGCGGTGACGGGCTCCACGGATGCGGTGGCACCGCGCGTCGACGTGACAGCACCGTTCAGCGTGACGCAGACCGAGGTGCACACGCTGCATGGCGGAGACGGCCCTGTCGTCGCGCCAACTGCCACGGTTTCGGTCTGCTACATGGGCGTCAACGGACGCGACGGCAAAGTGTTCGACAGCAGTTATCAACGCGGCGTCCCCGCTGACTTCCCGCTCAACGGGGTCGTCCCGGGGTTCCAGAAGGCCATCACGGGACAAAAGGTCGGGTCAACCGTTGGTGTTGCAATGGCCTCTGCGGATGGCTATCCCGACGGTCAGCCCCAAGCAGGGATCCAGCAAGGTGACACGCTGGTCTTCGCCATCAAAATCCTTTCCGCCATGAGCTGAGTTCCGCTTCGGCCAATGCGCGGTCGGTCGTCGTCAACTGAGAGGCGCCGCGTTTACGCACGCGGCGCGCCCGGGTAAGCCCCGGCCATGGTCAAGGCTTTCGGATACAACAGCAATGGCGGGCCCGACGTACAGGAATTCCTGGACCTCGAGATGCCAAGCCCTATGGCGGGCGAATTGCTCGTCGAGGTTCGCGCCGCCGGAGTCAACCCGGTGGACTGGAAGATCCGCTCGGGCTTACTCGGCGCCGCCCGCCCGAGTGATTTGCCGGCGGTGCTGGGCTCAGAAGTGTCCGGAGTCGTCCGGGAGGTGGGTCAAGACGTCGAAGGATTCACGGTCAACGACGAGGTTTTCGGCAGCGTCGCCCCCGGCTCTGGTGGATATGCCGAGTACACACTCGTGACGGCATCGGCTGCGGCGCACAAGCCACCCCAGGTGTCCTTTAACGATGCCGCGACGCTGTCCGTGGCCGCCGCGACCGCCTACGACGGAGTGACGCAGCTGAAGCTGGACGAGGGTCAGACCCTCTTGATCAACGGCGTCAGCGGTGGCGTCGGCGTCATGGCAGCACAGATCGCCCGAGACGGCAGCGTTAACGTCATCGGCACCGCCAGCGAGGACAAGCGTGCGTTGGTGGAATCACTGGGCGCCACACTGGTCCCCTACGGCGATGGCGTGGCCGATCGCATCAGAGAGTTGCTACCCGACGGTGTCGACGCGATCTTCGATCTGGCCGGCGGTGATGCGCTGCGCGCCGTGGCAGACCTGTTGTCCAACCGGGACAAACTGATCACCGCTGGCGATCCAGAAACGGCGGCCCAGTTGGGCGGGCACATGATCGAGCGGGACCGCACGCACCGAGTCCTTGACATTCTGGCAGCGCTGGTAGCTGACGGGAAGCTGGATCCGCACATCGAAGACGTCCGCCCGCTCGACGAGGCGGCAGACGCGGTCGCCGCCGTCGAAGTGGGCCACGCCAAGGGCAAGGTCGTGATCCAGGTGAGTTCATAGCTGCCCAACCCGAGACTTCGATTTCCTGGCGGGTTACCGGTAATCGGCTCCGTGCTAGCTATTTCGTCCGGCAACATCAATCGATTCACAGCGCTACTTCCAGTTGAGAGTCGCCTTGCCGTCTCTCTTCGGCAAGGCGACTCTCGCGCCTTGGAGCACGTATGTGATGTGGAAAGCATGCGGATGTTCTGATCACGATGATCTTGATTGTTCCGCGGTCACCGGCGGGCTGCATAGCGTTCACGGGTGACATCGAGCGTGGGCAGCATCCCCGCCCAGACCCCCCGAGCCATCCCTGCGACGTTCAGGCAGGCGCTGTTCGTGGCCGTGACCGCTGGACTGGGTTACGGCTTTGACTCATACGCGGTCAACATCTACGGCCTGGTGCTGCCGGAGATCAAGAAGACGCTGCACATCACCGATGCCCAGGCCGGATATATCGGATCCATCTTCTTGCTCGGCTACACCATCGGCACCATCGGGTTCGGATTTGCGGCTGACAGGTGGGGACGCAAGACCACACTCGGGGCGTCGATCCTGCTCTACGGTGTGACGACCGCATTGGCCGGACTCACCACGAACCTCGCCACTTTCACGGGACTGCGATTCCTGACGGGTGTCGGAGGCGCCGGAGAACTGGCGGTCGGCGCCCCTTACACGGCGGAAGTTTGGCCGGCGAAGACCCGCGCGATTGGTGTTGGCGGCGTGATCTTCTCACTCTTCTCCCTGGGCTACGTGCTCGCCGCGGTCGTCGCGCTGGCGCTGGTGCCGCACTTCGGCTGGCAATCGGCGTTCATCGTGGCGATCGTCCCCGCCGTGGTGTTGTTTCTTATCCGGCGAGGCATCACCGAATCACATCGTCACATCGACGTGCAGGCCAAAGTCGTGAACGGGGTTGCCAGGCCGCGGCTTTGGCAGTTACCCGGCGTGCGGCGACGCCTGCTCGCCGGCTGGCTCATCTACACCGCCAACGCTGTCGGCTATTGGGGTATGACCGTGTTCTTGACCGTCTACATCGTCAAGAGGTTCCACGCCTCGCCGATCGAGGCGATCCGCTACGCTCTGGTGTTCTTCTTGCTGCAAGGCGTCTTCGCCTTCCTCGGAACGGCGCTCGCCGACTGGATCGGCCGACGACCCTCGGCGATCTTGGCGGCGGTCATCGAGGTCGCCTCAACCATCCTGGCGGCAACCTCCGACTCACTGGCGCATTACCAGGTGTTCGGCGCGATCTCCATTGCCACCCTCGGCTGGCTGTGGGGTGTCGGTGACACCTATATCTCCGAGCTTTTTCCAACGGTCCTGCGCGGCACCGGCTTCGGAGTCGCGGTCGGCGGCGGCCGCATCGTCTCCATCGCGGCTCCGACAGTGATCGGTTGGGGCATTACCCAATACGGGCCGGAGGCGCCGTACCTGGCGCTCGGCGGCCTGTGGTTGTTGACGGTGATCGGGTATCTGCTCGGGCCTGAGACGAAAGGCAAAGAACTCGAGGACCTCACCGACGAGGCGCTCACCGAAGATCTGGTACCAGTCGAGAACTGAGTTACTGTGGGTGGGCGGCCACATAGTCGGCGGCCGGGATCGGCGCCGCCGCGGCGTAGCCGATCGGCAGCAACACGTCGCCCGCGTTGGTGTAGCAGTACACATCCCATCGGTAGTAATCGGCAAACGCCGTGGGATCGGCGGCCAGCAGCGCCGCGTACTGGTCGACCGCCCGCACGTATTCGTTCGCGTGGTTGTAGCGGTAAATGGCATGGTCGCGATCGTTCGCGAAACCATTGGCGGCAAGGTAGCGGCCGGCCGCCATGATGCTGTCGTGCGGCGAGTGGATATCGCCGCCCTGGCCGTAGGTGCCGAATGTCGGGGGCAAGAACTGCATGGGGCCTTGCGCGCCAGCCGTGCTCGCGCCGACGATGCTGCCCAATCGGGTTTCGATGAAGTTGATGGCGGCCAAGTAATTCCAGCTGACACCGGACTCCGACTCCGCCTGGTGGTAGTAGCCCAGTAATTCATCGGCCGGGGCCGGGGGCTCGATGCGCCACGCGGGCAGTTTGTCTCGCACGGGCGTTAACGCGGTGAGCTGGCGACGGGCGTCGACGTTGCGGTCGTAGAAATCGACTAAAGTCGCTGGGATCCGCGATCGCGTGATTGCATCCCATTCTGCGTGTCGCCCGATGGCGCGATAGGCCGCCTGCTGGCGATGTGCCGCCGCAACCAGCGCTGGCTCTCCCACGGCCGGGTCGCGCAGGGTGTGCTCGTCGGCGACCAGGTCGTCGGCCAACTGCGCGGGGTCTGACGCCAGCCGGGGCTGCGCGCCCTCGGGCGTGTTCGGTGAAGCCGCGATCGTCATGGTGGTCGACGGAGGTGCTGCCGCGGCCGGCGGTGCCGGCGGCCCGGGTGGTTGCGAGCAGCCGGCGAGAACGAGCATGGACGTGCCGAGGGCGACCGGCGCGAGGCGCCGCACCGAACCAGTG
>DASQRI010000370.1:0-2781 GCA_035642975.1 Mycobacterium sp. | reverse complement strand
TGCAGATGCCGTTCGGCTGCCGGATGGGTATCTGCCAGTCGTGCGTGATTACCCTGGTGGAAGGCCACGTACGCGACCTCCGAAACGGCGCGGAGCACGAGCCGGGGACTCGCGTTCAAACCTGCATCTCCGCTGCGTCAGGCGATTGCACACTCGACGTCTAAGAGTTACCCGCTGGTAACCTACGGTTTCGTAGGTTACGATAGCGTAGGTCATGCAACTGCAGTCTGCAGGAAGGCAACAACACGATGGCGATCACCGAACTCGATGTCTTTGCGCATCTGACGGACGCCGACATCGACAACCTGGCCGTTGAGCTGGATGCCATCCGCCAGGACATTGAAGACTCTCGCGGCGAGCGGGACGCTCGCTACATTCGCCGCACCATCGCGGCGCAGCGCGCCCTGGAGGTCGCCGGCCGGGTGCTGCTGGCGGCGAGCTCGCGACGGTCGGCCTGGTGGGCCGGGACCGTGACCCTCGGCGTGGCCAAGATCGTCGAGAACATGGAGATCGGCCACAACGTCATGCACGGCCAGTGGGACTGGATGAACGACCCCGAAATTCACTCCTCGTCGTGGGAGTGGGACATGAGTGGCTCGTCCAAGCACTGGCGCTACACCCACAACTTCGTGCACCACAAGTACACGAACATCCTCGGCATGGACGACGACGTCGGCTACGGCCTGCTGCGGGTTACCCGCGACCATCCGTGGAAACCGTTCAACCTGCTGAACCTTGCGTACAACGCAATGCTTGCGCTCGGCTTCGAATGGGGCGTCGGCCTGCAGCACGTGGAGATCGGCAAGATCGTCATGAACCGGATGAACAGCGACGATGCCCGGCAGCGGGTCGACGAGTTCCTGGCCAAGGCCGGTCGCCAGGTGTTCAAGGACTACGTCGCGTTCCCGGCGCTGACCGCGCTGTCACCCGGCGCGACCTACAAGTCGACGTTGAAAGCCAACGCGGTCGCGAATGTGATCCGCAACGTGTGGGCCAATGCGGTGATCTTCTGCGGCCACTTCCCGGACGGCGCCGAGAAATTCACCAAGACCGACATGGTCGGCGAGTCGAAGGGACAGTGGTATCTGCGGCAGATGCTCGGCAGTGCCAACTTCGACGCCGGCCCGGCGCTGCAGTTCATGAGCGGAAACCTGTGCCACCAGATCGAACACCACCTGTTCCCGGATCTGCCGAGCAACCGGTATGCCGAGATCGCGGTGCGAGTGCGGGAAGTGTGCGACAAGTACGACCTGCCTTACACCACAGGATCGTTCCTGCTGCAGTACGCCAAGACGTGGCGGACCATCGCCAAGCTGTCGCTGCCGGACAGGTACTTGCGCGACACCGCGGACAACGCACCGGAGACGCGCAGCGAGTCGATGTTCGCCGCACTGGAGCCGGGTTTCGCCGGCACCGACCCGGCCACCGGACGCCGCCGCGGGCTGAAGAGCGCGATCGCCACCGTGCGGGGCTGGCGCCGCGACAAGCGGGCCAAACGCCTTGGCGGGGATCTGCAAACGACGGGGCGTGACGACTTGGCCGCCTAGCCACGCTAGGCTCTCCGCAGGTGACAGTCGTTACCGATCATCCGATCGTCGATGCCGTGCTGGATCGGCATCGCGATGCGCTGGGTGACGCCACGGCGACGTACCGTAACCACGTATACCGCTGCATCAACTATCACCAATTGCTGCTGGGCACAACGATTCCGGACGTTGCGGCACTCGCCTGGGCGGCTCACGATCTGGGTATCTGGACCGCCGGCACCTTCGACTACCTCGCGCCGTCGGCCGACCTCGCCACCGAACACGCCGACGAGTTCGGAGTCACCGATACCGATCAGCTGCGGGCGATGATCACCGACCACCACCGGCTGCGGCCAGCGCCCGAGCGCATGACCGAGACTTTCCGCAAGGCCGACCTGGTCGATGTCAGCCATGGATTCCTCAGCAACCGAATCGGACGCTCAGCTGTACGAGCCGTCGTCGCCGAGCTGCCCTACCGCGGGTTCCACGCGTTTCTCGCCAAAGGCCTGGGCGGTCACGCCGCCCGCCACCCGCTGCGCCCGCTGCCGATGATGCGCTGGTAATCCCAGCCGGCTCAAGCTTTCTCGGCGATGGTAACCAGTTTTTGCAATATGGCGAGTTGCTGCTCGTGGTCACCCTCTAATTTCGCCAGCAGCGTCGTGATGCCCGCCGCGCGATAGCGGCTCACCCGATCGGCGATGGTGTCGGATGTGCCGAGCAGGTTGGTGAGCCGGCCGAGGTCCAGCGGCACCGCGCGGCGGGCCTCGTCGCGTTTCCCGGCTCGCCATAATTCGACGACCCTGTCGACTTCGGTCCCGTAGCCCAGTCGGGTGAAAGCGTCGTTGTAAAAGTTCTGGCCCCGCGTACCGCCGGCGCCCATCGCGCCGATGGTGAACGCGTACCCGTCGGCGTGCCGGCGGGCGGCGGCGTCGGCGGAGTCTTGGTCGTCGTGGAACTCGACCGCCACGGGGGCGACCAGGTCGAGGTCGTCCAGGCTGCGGCCGGCCTGCTGAGCCCCTTCGCGCAACGGGGCCAGGAACACCTCGGCGGCCTCGGGGATGAAGGCGTTGCCCAGCCAGCCGTCAGCCGTCTCGCCGGTCAGCCGCAGATTCTGTGGGCCCATCGCCGCGATGTAGACCGGGACGTGATCGGGCCGCACCATCGGGCGCAGCGCGGCGCCGCGACTGTCCGGCAGTGGCAGCGGATAGATCTCGCCGGTGTGCTCGAGCCGCTCGCCGCGGCTGACCGTACGGAT
>DASQRI010000369.1:0-12496 GCA_035642975.1 Mycobacterium sp. | reverse complement strand
GTCGTGGCGGCGTTTGCGATCACCGGGTTTTGGTGGTTCGACGGCTATGTGCTTGTTCAGCAACGGTATTGGCAGGGTATTGCTCGCGACCGGCCGTTTCAGTATTGGGTGTGGGCGAATCTGGCATCGGTGGTATGCGCGATCGGATTGGGCGGCGTGGCCGGCATCGGAAGGGGCATGGACATCGGAAGCATTCGGCGTCGGTCGGGCCTGCACCTATTGGTGATAGCGGCGATGGCTGCGATATTGACCGCTGATCTGAGTCAGCTGAGTAAGGCTGAAACTGAACGCATCTGGTTGCCGTTCATGGTGTGGCTCACCGCCGCACCCGCACTGCTGCCTGCGCGCTCGCAGCGGTGGTGGCTGGCGCTGAACGTGATCGGTGCACTGGTGTTGAACAGCTTCATCTTCACCAACTGGTAGCGGATTGGGTATACGCCACGACGATGAACAAACGCCGGCAAAAGGTCTTCGTTGCAGGATGGGTCGCGCTGGTCCTGACCGGATGTGCGGGGCCGAGTCACCGACCGGCCGACTCTTCGAGCAGGGCCGGCGCTACCAGCACGGGTGACGCGCTTCCGCCGGCCGCCGAACCACAAAGCGCGCCAGCACAACACAACCCGCTCGCGGGACGCATTGTGGCGGTGGGTCAGGCTCCCGAAGGAGTCGTCGTCGATACGGTGACCCGGACCGTTGCGGTGGCGACACGTCATCCCGACCAGTTGGTGCTGATCAACGCCGACACCGTAACGGTGACGGCCCGTACGCCGCTGCCAGGGGCGGTGCGTCACGTCGAGTTGGCCTCGCCCGGCGGCCCCCTTCTGGTTCCGGTCGAAACGGCCGGCGCCCTCGTGCGAGTTGACTTGCCTCGGGGGATCGCCTCACCACCTGTCGTCACCGGCACCTCCCCGCACGACGCGGCCGCGGCGGCCAACGGAACCGTCTTCGTCAGCAATGAACTCGGTGGCACCGTGGCAGCCGTGCGCGGCGACAATGTGGTCAAAGTCTTCACCGGCAGCGTTCAGCCGGCCGGCATGGCGGCCGTCGCAAACACGGTCGGGATGCTCGACGCGCGGGTCAACGACTTGACGACGTATGACGCCGCCGGTCTGCGCGTCGTCGGGTCCGCCCCCGCAGGCGCAGGCCCCACGCACTTGACCGTCGACCGGCACGGTCGCATGATCGCTGCCGATACTCGAGGCGACGCAGTGCGCGTTTTCGCGTTACTGCCGACGCCTCAGCAAGTCGGGTCCGTCGCGCAGCCCGGCGGGCCCTACGGCATCGCCTACGACCCGGTCAGAGACCGGCTGTGGGTCGCTTCCTCGGGTACCAACGAGGTAATCGGCTACGACATGGCGGGGTCGGATCCGCGTGAGATACAACGATTTCCGACAGTGCAAAACCCCTACAGCCTCGGCGTCGACGCAAAGACCGGGCGACTGTATGTCGCGGGCGTCACCGGGGGAGTGCTGCAGATCCTCGACACCGCGTCCTGACGCCGCTAAGCACCGCAGCTGTTCGCGACCGTCAGGACCGCGATGACCCGCGAGTAGATATCCATGATGGTGCTCACGACGAGCCCGGCAGCCAGAGCGAGATCGCCCAGCGCATCGGCACCGACGCGCGACCAGGGAAACCAGGGACTGACATGCTGGTTGGTCTCCCACCGCAACGTCTCATGCAGGACCCCGGCGGCGGAACTTTCCAGGTCAGCGATAACCAGGCCGCCCGGCGCAAGTAGGCAAGCCGCTCGTCGCAGCATCCGCACCGGATTCCCGCCGATACCGATATTCCCGTCGGCGAGCAACACCTGGTCCCAGCAGCCCTCGGCGGGCAGCGGCGCGAAGAGGTCCGCTCGAATCGCTGTTCCGCCACGCGTGCGGGTCAGCTCGACGGCAGCGCGCGAATTGTCGATACCCAGCGCCGCGTGGCCGCGGGTGTGTAGAGCGGCGGTGAATCGGCCTGGGCCGCAGCCCAAATCCAAGGTCGGCCGGGTGCTGCACTGAGCCAGGACTTGCTCATCGGCCAGCCGATCAGCGATATCGGCAGACCTGCCGCCCATCCATCGGCTCATCGGTAGCTCGCGCAACTGCCCGTCGTGATTGCGGGTCCAGCATGCGGCACCATCCGCACCGGCTCGATAGATGTGGTCAACCGCCTCGCACAACTCGGCGTTGGCTCGGACATCGCTCGCGGTAGCAGGCGGTGCGCCGTCAACTGGCATGTCGGGCTCTTTGGGTGCCGCATCGTCCACAGTGGATCAACCGCGTCAACAGTCGGGTCTGATGCGGCGGGCGACGGCCGGGAACAAAGCGTCCAAACTATTTCTCACCAACGTGATACCTCCTGCGCATTGACGACCAACCGCCGTCTCGCAACTCTTTAGGAATACTTCGGACCAAAACTGGCAGTAGACGGGAACGAACGTGAAAATCTCGCGTAACGGAGACGAAAACTCGTCGCGAGGCAACTTTCAGACTCGGCGTGATTTCAATCCGCTGACAGCGTCTATACCAGGGGCAGCCGCGCTAAATCTGGTAATCGCGGCGAGCATCGGCGGGAAGTGGTCGCGGCAGGCGCAGCGTGGCTCAGCAAGATGCGCGACAGTTACCGGGCAGGGGTTGCCTCAACGACCTGGGGAGCGGAACCAGATGATCTTTACGCAGCATTACCTGGACTGTCTGTCGCAAGGGTCTTATCTGATCGGGGACGAGGGCACCGGCCGCGCGGTCGTCGTCGACCCTCGCCGCGATGTCGACGTCTACTTGAGCGAGGCTGCCGAACACGGATTGCATATCGAGCGGGTCATCGAAACGCACATCCACGCCGACTTCTTAAGCGGCCACCTGGAGCTCGCGGCTGCCACCGGGGCGTCGATCTGCTACAGCGAGGACGCCGACCTCGAATTTCCGGTCGAGTCCTTGAAGGACGGCCAGCGGATCTCGTTGGGCGAAGTCATTTTAGAGGTCCTCGCGACGCCGGGGCACACTCCCGAATCGATCTGCGTCGTGGTTTACGAGCACTCCGACGATGAGGTGCCTTACGGGGTTCTCACCGGCGACACACTGTTTGTCGGCGATGTCGGGCGTCCGGATCTTCTCGCGGGCGAGGGCCTGTCCTCGGACGGGTTGGCCCGGACGCTCCACGACTCGCTGCACGACAAGCTCCTGAAGCTGCCGGATGCCACCCGGGTCTTCCCGGCGCACGGGGCGGGATCGTCATGCGGCAAGCAGATGTCGAGCGAGACGAGTTCAACGATCGGCGAGCAGCGCCGCACCAACTACGCGTTACAGCTGACCGACGTCGACGAGTTCGTTTCAGCGATTACCGAAGGCCAGGCCCCGCGACCGCGCTACTTCGAGTTCGACTCGGTGCGCAACCGTGAGCGGCGCCCGCTGCTGGACCAAAACTCCCCGCCCTTGCTGGACATCGACCAAGTCTGCGACTACGCCAGGGCCGGGGCCATTCTGCTGGACACCCGGGCGCAGGACGCTTATGCGTCCGGCCATCTGCGCGGCGCGGTCAACGTCGGCCTACAGGGACGTTTCGCCGAAAGTGTCGGGCTGATCTTTCCGCCCGACCGCGACATCATCCTGGTCGGCGATGCCGAGCTTGCCGATGAATCCAAGACCCGCCTCTCCCGGGTGGGCTTCGACCGAGTCATTGGCCAATTGCGCGGTCTGCCAAGTGTTCTCAAGCAACGAACAGAGCTCGTCGAGACCGCTTCACGCTTGACGGCCCAGCGGCTCGCCGAATTGCTCGGGTCACGGCCCGGTCTGCAGCTGCTGGATGTGCGCAACCCAGGGGAGACAGAGGACGGCGTAATCCCTGGAGCACAAGAGATTCCGCTGCCGGCGCTTACCGATTCGCTCGAGAGCCTCGATCAGACCGCGCCCGTCGTCACATACTGCGCCAGCGGTTACCGCTCACTGGTGGCCGCAACTGTGCTCAGAGCGTCGGGTTTCGATGATGTGTCTGACTTGCTCGGGGGATACGACGCCTGGCAGGACGCCGGCGTGGCCTGACGGCCCGCCTTCAGATCGAGAAGTCCTCGCCGTGCCACACGCCGGCTTCCGGTGGCCGGATGACGCGGCCGGTCTGGGGTGTGTCGTCCTGCGACTCCAGGCGGGCCACCCTGGTGAGCAAGGACTGCAGGCTGATGCCGACGAGGTCGGGCAGCGACGCGTCGCCGCCACCGAGGCCGTTTCGGCTGATGGCCTGGCCGGGAACCCCGACGACCACCGCGCTGCTCGGCACCTCCTTGACCACCACGGCGTTGGCGCCGATCCGGCTGTCGTCGCCGACCTTGATCGCGCCCAGCACCTTTGCTCCGGCGCCGATGATCACCCGATCACCGATGGTCGGGTGGCGTTTCCCGGTGTCCCTGCCGCTGCCACCGAGCGTGACGCCGTGGTAGATCGTCACGTCCTCGCCGACCTCCGCGGTTTCGCCGATCACCACGCCGGTCGCGTGGTCGATGAACAGGCCGCTGCCCAGGATGGCCCCCGGATGGATGTCCACTCCGGTCAGGATGCGGGTGATCTCGTTGATTATCCGGGCGGCCAGCTTCGCGTCGCGTTCCCACAACCAATGGCTGAGCCGGTGCCCCCAGATGGCGTGCACACCCGGATAGGCGAAAACGACCTGCAGTGTGCTGGGGACGGCGGGATCGCGCTCCTTCGCCGCCTGGATGTCCTGCCGTATCGCCGTGAGCATCGGCTACTCGGTCGCGTCCGCGAACAGTGGCGTGCTCAAATACCGTTCGCCGAAGTCGGGGAGGACGACGACGATGAGTTTCCCGGCGTTCTCGGGGCGTCGGGCGACTTGCAGCGCGGCCACCACCGCCGCCCCCGACGAGATGCCGGCCAGCAGCCCCTCTTCGCGGGCCAGCCGTCGGGCCAAGTTGATGGCGTCGTCGTTGCCGACCGTGATGATTTCGTCGACCAGGTCCAAGTCAAGAACCGGCGGGACGAATCCGGCGCCGATGCCCTGGATCGGGTGGGGTCCCTTTTGCCCGCCGGACAGCACCGGGGACGCGGCCGGTTCCACCGCAATGAACTGGGTGTCCGGCTTGCGTTCTTTAATCACTTGGGCCACACCGGTAATGGTGCCACCGGTGCCGACGCCGGCCACGAAGATGTCCACCTTGCCGTCGGTGTCGCGCCAGACCTCTTCGGCGGTGGTTTTGCGGTGGATCGCCGGGTTGGCCGGGTTCTCGAATTGCTGTGGCACGAAATACCGCTGGTCGGTCTTGGCAAGTTCCTCAGCCTTGGCGATGGCCCCCGGCATGCCCTCAGCACCCGGGGTCAGGATGAGTTCGGCGCCGTAGGCCAGCAGCAACTTCCGCCGTTCGACACTCATGGTTTCGGGCATGGTCAGGACGAGACGGTAGCCGCGCGCCGCGGCTACTTGGGCGAGCGCGATGCCGGTGTTACCGCTGGTCGGCTCAAGGATGATGGTTTCCGGTGTGATGAGGCCGGCTGCCTCGGCGGCGTCGATCAACGCCACCCCAAGACGGTCCTTCACGCTGGCCGCCGGGTTGAAAGATTCCAGCTTCGCGACCACGTCCGCGTTTACGCCGTCGGTGACCCGATTCAGCCGGACCAGGGGAGTGTTTCCAACTAGTTGCGTGACGTCCTTGGCAATGCTCATTTAGATTCGTCTCCAACAATCGCGGATCAGGTTTCGTCAGCCTCCCAGCTTATGTCGAACTCTATGGCCATCTCGGTGGGGATCGCTAGCGCGACCGGGGTAAACCCTTGTGCTGCCGCGTCCAGTGCGACTCCGGTCAGCACTCGCCCGCGCAGATCGCCGGGAGTTGTCGCGGCCAGTGTTGTCGCTGACGTGCCGGGTTCCCGACGGAGATAGAAATCGGTCCCGGGTTCGACCGTTCCGTCGATCGGGAAACCGTCGGCGTCAACCAGTGCCTGACCATCGGACGCGGTCAGCATCAGCGGGGCTGCCACCTGGAACGGGCCGACGAGCTCGGAGTCAGCCATGGCGTGGGTGTCGATGAGTGCCGGCGCATCGCCTGCGCCATCGCTTTCGGCAACGGCTTTGCGTGCTCCGGCCAGCAAATAGTTGTAAAGGTGCACGACTTTGTCGGTATTGCGGTAGTGCCGGGTGCCGGTCAGCCAGAAGCTGACCCGCTCGATTTTCGGTGTGCCGGATTCTGACGTTGCGATCAGCCGGTAGTAGCGGTAGCCGCGCCCGCCGCGCCCGTGGCTGTGAGTCGACAGTGTGCTGCCCTCACCCAGCGTGCGTTGGTATCGCCCTTCGCGCCCGCCGGTAGTCAGCAGTGAGCCGGAAACATCTTGCCACACAACACCGTTGGCTGACTTCTGTAGCCTTAGCAGTACGGGTGTGTCAGACGCGGTCCACACCGAGTAGCCGCCCAGCTGAGGTTCGCCGTCGAATTCGAAGGTGGTGACCGGTCCGCTTGCCCGATGCACGGCGACCGGAACGTTGAGCGGTCGGGTGTCCAGGGCCAGCCCGTTGGTCAGGTACCAGATCGCGGCCTGGGTCGCCGCGATCGCTTCGTGTTCGCTGATGTTCGCCGGCCCGATTGGGTAGCCCGCCTCGCGTACCCGTCGGCTCAACTGGGCGGTCGGGAGCAGCGGGAAGGAGTGCCGCAAGATCCAGTCGACTGCGGCCTCTTGGCCGGATGCCAGCAGATGTGGCAGTTCCGACCACGTTCCCAAGTGGTAGCGCGACGGATGGTGTGGCGCGATGCCGGTGAAGTCCAACGAGTAGGCGTGCACGTTGGGGTTGAGCCGGATCAGATCCGTGCGCGCCGAGCTGCCGTCGGTGAAGACGATTTTTTCTACCGTGTGCGAATAAGTGCCACCGCGGTAGCGGGTCATGTGTGTGAGCCCGGTGGCCGGCCGGACCACGACGCGGCTATCGGTCGCCACCCGTGCCGCGGCACGGTCGGTTAAAGGCAAGATGGTCATTAGTGATTGATCTTCCTGAAAGACTTTGGCGTGGCGCGCAATTCGATTGCGCCGGGCAGACCGGTGCAATCACCCGATGAGGGCGGGCGCGCGGATTTCTACAGCGTCAGACGGCGTCAGGAAATCAACGACAACAACAGCAACAACAGTCCACGGCGAGGCAGCGCGACGGGATAGAGCGCAGCTGTGCGGCGTGTTGCATAGCGCCACTATAAGGCATGATCTGAATCTGGCTGTTCGACCACCGGCAGCGCACCCCGCCCGTTAATAAAATCACCCTGAGTTTTAGACTTGCGGGAGCTCGGCGCGGCGCTGTTGGTCGGCCGCATCTCGTGATCGACCACCGACCAGCACTCGACGACGGAAGGATCAAGAATGACGTCGGCTCAGAATGAGTCTCAGGCACTCGGCGACCTGGGTGCTCGGCAGCTTGCCAACGCAACGAAGACCGTCCCCCAGCTTTCCACCATCACGCCCCGCTGGCTGCTCCATTTGCTCAGCTGGGTGCCGGTAGAAGCCGGTATCTATCGGGTCAACCGGGTGGTCAACCCGGAGCAGGTCGCGGTCAAGTCCGAGGACGGGGCCGGCACCGAAGAGCCGCTACCCGAAACGTACGTCGATTACGAGACCAGCCCCCGCGAGTACACGCTGCGGACGATCTCCACGTTGCTCGACATCCACACCCGGGTGTCCGACCTGTACTCCAGCCCGCACGACCAGGTCACCCAGCAGCTGCGGCTGACCATCGAGACGATCAAGGAGCGCCAGGAGTTCGAGCTGGTGAACAGCCCCGAGTACGGCCTGCTGGCGCAGGCGACTCCCGAGCAGACGATCCAGACGCTGGCCGGCCCACCCACTCCCGACGACCTTGACGCGTTGATCACCCGGGTCTGGAAAACGCCCAGCTTCTTCCTGACGAACCCACTCGGCGTCGCCGCGTTCGGTCGGGAGGCCACTCTTCGTGGCGTGCCTCCGGTGGTCGTGAGCCTGTTCGGCGCGCAGTTCATCACCTGGCGCGGGATCCCGATCATCCCGTCGGACAAGGTGCCGGTGGAGAAGGGCAAGACCAAGTTCATCCTGGTGCGGACCGGCGAGGAGCGCCAAGGCGTCGTGGGGCTGTTCCAGCCCGGCCTGGTCGGCGAGCAGGCGCCGGGGCTGTCGGTGCGGTTCACCGGCATCAACGAATCGGCGATCGCCCGATACCTGGTCACGCTCTACACCTCGTTGGCGGTACTGACCGACGACGCACTCGCCGTGCTCGATGGCGTCGCCGTGGACCGATTCCATGAGTACAAGTGAGTACCGAGCGGTAGACGCCGAAAGCGACTTGCCCATCAGCTCTGCGGAACTCGCCGCGCTGGCCAGCCAGCTTTACGCGACCAGCATCCGGCCGGGTCCCGACAGTCCGCCGCAGTCGGCACCGGTTGCCCCGCGTGGCAGCGTGCCGGACACCACAGCGGCTACCTCGGCTGGGCAGACCGCGGCGGGTACCGCCGACTTGTACCCCACGCCGGTGCCACTGGTGGGTGCCGGGGACGTCTATGTCCCGGCTCCGACGTCTCCCGAACCCGAGCCCCCGCCGCAGACTGTGCCGGTGGCCCCGCGCGGCAATGTGCCGGACACCACGGCAGCGCCGTCGGCTGCCGCGACCACCGGCAGCATCGCGGATCCCTACCGGCCGCCGGTCGACCTGAGCGCGTTCGCGGTGCCCACCGAGGGCATCGTCCCGACCCTGCCCGGTGTGCTTGCCGGTGGTGTGCCGACGGTTCCGGTGGCCCCGCGTGGTTCGGCGCCCTCGTGGCCGCACGGGGCACCGTCGGTTCCCGAGCTGGGCTGGTCAGACGGGGTGCGCGGCGTTCCGGAAGCGGCGTTGGGCGACGAGCACAACTACCACTTCCTGACCGCGTCCGATCCGGTGCCGCAGTTACCTGACGAGCACGAGGTGTTCGATGTCAACGCGGTACGCGCGGACTTCCCGATCCTCAAGGAGACCATCAACGGCAAGCCGCTGATCTGGTTCGACAACGCGGCCACCACGCAGAAGCCGCACGTGGTGATCGACCGGCTGGTGCAGTTCTACTCGCACGAGAACTCGAACATCCACCGTGCCGCACACGAGTTGGCGGCGCGGGCCACCGATGCCTACGAAGAGGCCCGCGACACCGTGGCCGAATTCATCGGCGCGCCAAAGGCCGAAGACATCGTGTTCGTGCGCGGCACAACCGAGGCGATCAACCTGGTAGCGCATGCGTGGGGCGGGAAGCATTTGCAGCCCGGCGACGAGATCGTCATCACGTACCTGGAGCATCACGCCAATATCGTTCCCTGGCAGCTGATTTCGCAGAAAACGGGAGCGATCCTGAAGTGGGCCCCGATCGACGACGCGGGCAACCTACTGTTGTCGGAGTTCGAGGAGCTGCTGGGTCCGCGGACCAAGCTGGTGGCGGCCAGCCAGGTGTCCAATGCGCTGGGCACGGTGGTGCCGGCGGAGAAGATCGTCGAGTTGGGCCATCGCTACGGTGCGCGGGTGCTGATCGATGGCGCCCAGTCGGTTCAGCACATGCCGATCAATGTTTCGGAAACCGGCGCCGACTTCTTCGTGTTCTCCGGACACAAGATCTACGGGCCGACCGGGATCGGTGCGCTCTACGGCACCGAGGAGGTGCTGACCGAAATGCCGCCGTGGCAGGGCGGTGGCCACATGATCGCCGACGTCACGACGGAACGTTCGCTCTACCAGGGGCCGCCGACCAAGTTCGAGGCCGGCACCGGCAACATCGCCGACGCCGTCGGGCTCACGGAGGCCCTGCGTTACGTGCAGCGGCTGGGCGTCGACCGCATCGCGGCATACGAGCACGCATTGCTCGAGTACGCGACCCCACGGTTGGCCGACATCGACGGTGTTCGACTGATCGGTACGGCAGACGAGAAGGCCAGCGTGCTGTCTTTCGTGTTGGAGGGACACGAGCCGCTCGAGGTGGGCAAGGCCCTCAATGCCGAGGGCATCGCGGTGCGCGCGGGTCACCACTGCGCGCAGCCTGCGCTGCGGCGGCTGGGACTGGAGGCGACGGTTCGTCCGTCGTTCGCGTTCTACAACACCCACGAGGAGATCGACGTCTTCCTCAACGCGGTGCGCCGGATCGCCGAAGGCGGCACGAACGTCGGCTGAGGTTGGGCCGCTTTCTTCGCAATGGATCGGCGGTGTCGTGGCCGTTTGCCCAGTTCGTCGCGGGTAGGGGACTGGGCTCACATTTCTTCTGCGTGATTCGAAACCTCCCTCACCGGGGGTTATATCCGTAAGTTTCCGACGTGGTCTGTGTGTGCAGTCGACCGGCGGCGTTGATGTCGCGTGACTGCGCGCCCGCGTACCCGCAGCCACTAGGGTGACGCCAAGCCTTCCCCTTCGACAGAGGAGTGCGATGAGTTGCATCGACGATCGGCAGAGCGAGCAAACCCGATGAGCGCTGCATCCATCGCAAAATCGATGACCGTTCCTGAGCAGTTTTGCCTAATCAACAACCAAAATCCTAGGAGTTGGACGCCTCGTCCCGTGCCCCGGCCTGAGGAGTATGAGCAAATTAGGTTGTCGATGAAGTCGTGGTCTTGGTCACGGGGGGTTTCGTCACTGAGGTATGGCCATCGGTGGAGCGGGTAGGCCAGTGCCGGAATCCTCTGGGGGGTCGACCCTGTCGCGGGTCGAATGGTCAAAGCCCGCGGCTGCGGTGGGCGACTTCGTCGTGCTGGCCGGTGAAACCTTTGCCGCCGCCTTCCGCCGACCCTTTGCGGTTCGTGAACTGATCGATCAGATCTGGTTCGTCGCCAGGGTGTCCATCGTCCCGACGCTGGTGCTGTCGATTCCCTACACCGTTCTCATCGTCTTCACGCTGAACATCGTGCTGATCGAGGTCGGTGCCGGTGACCTGTCCGGTGCCGGGGCCGCGCTGGCCTCGGTCACCCAGGTGGGGCCGGTGGTCACCGCAATCGTGGTCTCTGGCGCGGGCTCCACGGCGATGTGCGCGGATCTTGGCGCCCGGACGATTCGCGAGGAGATCGACGCGATGAAGGTCATCGGCGTCAACCCGATCCAGGCGCTGGTGGTGCCCCGCGTGATCGCCGCGACATTCGTTGCGCTGCTGCTGTATTCGGCGGTGGCGGTGGTAGGCCTCACGGGCAGCTACTTCTTTGTGGTCTACGTGCAGCACGTCACGCCGGGAGCATTCATCTTCGGCATGACACTGTTGACCGGACTTCCGCAGGTGATCGTATCCCTGGTCAAGGCACTGCTTTTCGGACTTTCGGCTGGTCTGATCGCGTGCTACAAGGGCTTGTCCGTCGGCGGCGGACCGATCTCGGTGGGCAACGCCGTCAACGAGACCGTGGTGTTCGCCTTCATGGCCCTGTTCCTGATCAACATCCTGGCCACCGCGTTCGGCGTGAAGGTGGCCCCATGACGAGGCTGCGGGAGCGCCGCCGGTGACAACCGCCGAAGAAGACGAAAAGTACATACCGGGCAGCCAACTGGCGAGCCGAGTGGTCGAGTCTGTCCGCCGCCTGGGTGAGCAGACCGCGTTTTATGGCACCGCGCTCGCCTCTACCGTGGACGCCGTCCGACGGTACCCGGGTGAGGTGCTGCGGTTGATCGCGGTTTTGGGAATGGGCACCGGGGCGCTGGCGGTCATCGGCGGCACGGTGGTCATCATCGGATTTCTCACGCTGACCACCGGCGCACTGATCGCTGTGCAGGGCTATAACACGCTGTCCAATGTCGGGATCGAAGCTCTCACAGGCTTTTTGGGCGCATTTCTGAATGTCCGCTTCATCGCGCCGGCGACCGCAGGCGTGGCGCTGGCCGCGACCATCGGTGCTGGCGCGACCGCGCAGCTCGGGGCCATGCGCATCAATGAGGAGATCGACGCCTTGGAGTCGATGGCCATCCGGCCGATCACCTACCTGGCATCGACCCGCATCGTGGCGGGAACGCTGGCGGTCATCCCGATCTACACCGTTGCCGTATTGATGTCGTTTCTGGCGACCCGGTTCGGCACGACGATCGTCTACGGGCAGTCCCGCGGTGTTTACGACCACTACTTCTCGTCGTTTCTGCATCCCACCGATCTGCTGTGGTCGTTCAGCGAGGCGCTGGCGATGGCGGCCGCGGTGATGGCCATCCACACTTACTACGGTTACACCGCGACCGGCGGCCCGGCAGGGGTCGGCGAAGCTGTGGGTCGTGCCGTGCGTTCTTCGATCACTGCGGGTGTTTTCATTCTGTTGACCATCACACTGTCGGTGTACGGGCAGTCCGGCAACTTCCACTTGTCGGGGTGACGAGATGAGCAAAGAGAACCGGCCCCGGGGAGTGGATCCAATCTGGTGGGCGCCGATACTCGTTCTGGTGATCATCGCGGCCAGCACTCTGACCGCGATGGCATTCGAAGGAACGCTGAAAACCACTGTGCCGCTTACCGTGATCTCGGACCGGGCCGGTTTGGTCATGGAAGACGACGCGAAGGTGAAGTTGCGTGGCGTCCAGATCGGCGAAG
>DASQRI010000368.1:0-2603 GCA_035642975.1 Mycobacterium sp. | reverse complement strand
CCACCCCACCCGGGGCCGGTTGGCCACCAGCACCACGGCGGTCAGGACCGCGACAACCTCCACAATCCAGTAGCTGAGGTGCCTCGCGTTTTCCGGACAGCTGCTTGGTGGTCATTTCAGGCTGCTTGCTGGCGGTTCAGGTACTCGGTGTAGACCTCATGCGGAGTCATGTAACCGAGTCCCGAGTGGAGACGTTGACGATTGTACCGCAATTCGATGTAGGCCGCAATATCCGCTATGGCGCGTTCGCGGGTTGGGTACACGGTGCGGTGCACACGCTCGTTCTTGAGTGTAGCAAAGAACGACTCGGCCATACTATTGATGCTCCTATAGTTGTCAAGCCGCGACGGCCGAAATTCTGGACTTGCGCGGTGCGACAATTATTTGATAGATTTCTCGTATCAGAAGTCGTTTCAAGCAGCGCAGGATCTCTTTCTTAGTTTTTCCTTCGGCGGTGCGGCGGGCGACGTAAGTGATGGTGGGTTCGTGGAATCGCATACGGACGATGAGGATGCGGTGTAGGGCCGCGTTGGCTTGGCGGTGGCCGCCTCGGTTGAGGCGGTGACGGTCGGTTCTGCCGGAAGAAGCGGGGATGGGGCAGGCGCCGCACAATTTGGCCAGGGCGGCCTCGCTTTTGATACGTTCGGGGTTGTCACCCGCGACGAGTAGCAGCTCGGCCGCGCAGTCGTCACCGACACCGAACAGGCTGGTCAGGGCGGGGGCGGCCCGCTCAGTGAGAGTGGCGAGGATGCGGTCGTGGCGGCGGGCCTCGCGTTCAAGGCCACGATAGCGTTCGGCCAGCGCGCGCAGGGTGTAGCGGGCCGAGTCGATAGGGTTGTCCATCGACTCGTAGCGCAGACCAGCGCAAGTTTCGATGAGTTGTTTGTCGCCGAGTGGTTCCAGCTGTTCACGCAGTTCGCCGGGCGCGTTCACGACGATGGTCTTCAACGTGATCATTGCCTGGCTACGGGACTTGACGGCGGTATCTTTCGCGATCTTGATCTGTCGGATCATCTCCACCGAGCCGTCGGCGGTCTTGGGCACGGCGGTCGCGGCACCGGACAGCACAGCGCGGGCGGCGTTCTCCGCGTCGATGGTGTCGTTCTTGCCGCGTAGGTAGCGGACCTGGCGGGCGGGTCGATTGACCTCGATCACCCGGTGCCCGCGCCGGCGCAGCAGCGAACTCAGCCCGGCGCCGTAAGACCCGGTGCCTTCGATACCGAACTCGACCCGCTCACCCAACCCGCCCGCCCACCCGGCCAGCTGGGTGTACCCAGCCCGATCGGCGGACACCGCCATGTCGCCGATCACGGCCCCGACCTGGTCTAACGCCACCGCTACATGGACATACTTGTGGGTATCGACTCCGACGACGATGCGTCGACGGAGCGGATCGGGGATGCTTGTCACTAGCCGCGTGTCCTTCCCGGGAGCGTGGTCGCGGCACGCCGGGCGGGCGGACAGGACTGTGATGGGACCTGCTGTGATCAGGCTCCTATGAGGTCACTGCCCGCTCGGCGCGCCACCTGAGGCGCGTCGCTCGAACCGGCGGACAGATCAACGCCAAGGCACCCGAAGGGCCACTCGTAGCAGGGGTCACACCGGCCCGAGCGACGTAAGACAGTCTCACAGTCGTAGGAATCGCCGACCGATCCGACGGAGGCGACCGCCTCGACTTCATGGAGCCGTTCGGTGTAGCGGATCGCCAGGTATTGCACTCCGCGGTCGGAATGGTGTATTAACTGTGACAGGTCCGTATTGTTGCGCTGGCGAGTCCATATTCCCATGTTCAACGCGTCCAATGCGAGGTCGGTGTAAAGGTTCGTGGATAGCTGCCAGCCCACGATCCAGCGGGAGAACACGTCCAACACGAAGGAGGCGTACACCCAGCCGGAATGGGCCTTCACATACGTGATGTCGGCGACCCACAAGCGGTTCGGGGCGGGCGCGGTGAACGCGCGATCGACCAGGTCCGGGCGCGGGTCTGGGCCCGCTGCTCGGATCGTGGTGCGCGGGGCCTTCACTCGGGATACACCGCGTAGGCCAGCGGCTTTCATCAGCCTGGCCACCGTGCAGCGAGCGACCGGTCGCCCGGCGACCCCGCCTTCGCGACCGAGCTGGGCCCACACCTTCGCCGATGCCATACACGCCGTAGTTCTCCTTGTGCACTCGCTCGATTTCGGTGGTTGTTTCCTCGTCGGTGACCGACCGCACAGACCGTGGCCTTTTCTTCGTCGCATAGTAGGTGCTCGAAGCGATCGGAACAGCAGCGTCTTTCAACACCGTGCGGATCGGCTCGACTCCGAACCCTGTTTTATGCTGATCGATGTAGTCGACGATCAGCGGTGCGGGCGGTCCAGCTCCGCCGCGAAAAAAGCCGACGCCGACTTAAGGATCGCGTTCGCCCGCCGTAGCTCACGATTCTCACGTTCCAATTCGGCCAACCGCATCAAGGTATCGGTCGTGACACCGGGCCGTTGACCGTCGTCGATCTCGGCCCGACTAACCCAACCACGCAGAGTTTCCGCGCTGATACCCAACTGCTCACCAACCCGCCGGCACGCGCCCTTACCACTCGCGCCCGGCTCGGCCTTCACCTCACG
>DASQRI010000367.1:0-9473 GCA_035642975.1 Mycobacterium sp. | reverse complement strand
GGCCCGCACCTGCTGGACCGCCATGTTGCCGGTCAGCGCGCCGAGCGCGTTGACGAACTCCAGGTCGTGCAGCTGGCTCCACAGCACCTCGGCGCCGCGACGGGCCAGGGTGGACTCTTCGACGACGGTGCCCTGCAGCGCAACGACGTCAGCCGGGGTGTAGGTACGGGTCACGCCCTTCCAGCGAGGATTGGTGTCCCAGTCGTGCTGGATCTGTTCGGGGCTGTTCGGCGTGCCAACGCTAGACATTGCGCTGCTCCTAAGGGTCGTGATGGATTTCCAGCCTTGTTAAGGCCGTCAGCATCTTCGCTGATCTGCTAACACGAAGATGGCACAGCTTAGCTTCGCAGTTCCACCTATTTAAGTTGCCAATTTTGGCTAGGAGTGAAGTGGTTTTTGCGAAGCTTGCGAAGATGCGAGATTACTGAAACGGTTCAGTTGCTACCGGCCGGTAACTAAAATTCGCAGGCCAGGCGGCCTTTTGCGTGACGGGCGTACTGTTAGAGCGCGAAGATCGATGCGACCGCTTTGGTCTCGTCGCCCACGGCATATGTGAGCGTTCTAACAGTGCGATCGGCCAGGTCAGCGCCGAACCGATCGGTCGATCCGGCCGGATGAACGTGCGAGATGATCTCCAGCTTGTCGCCCAGCGCCACCGCCGCATCGTGCTCGATGGTCACCCGCAACGGCACTTTCAGCATGTCGGGATACGACGACAGGTAGTCCTCGACCACGCTCCAGTACACCGAGTTGTTCATGTGGTCGAAGAAGTCGATGTCGGTGAACCGAACCGGAAACTCATGGATCTCCGCAGCGTCGTCACGACTGCCCGCTTTCAAGTAGGCCTTCCACCGCAGCCGGTCGACATCAGTGGTGTTCCGTAGGCCGTCCAGAAAGTCGTCGGCGATGCGTGCCGGCGTCTGGGTGTCCCGGTTGAAGTTGATCCAAAACGCCTCGGACTCCAACAAGCCGCCCTTGCGCCCATCGATGCGAACCCGCATCTCACACCACCGGTTCGATGTCCCCGAACACCACCGGCGCATCCGCAGCATGTCGCTGAACTCGACCGGACGGATCAGGTCGATCATCGTCCGGCGCACGATCCAGAGCGGATGGGTTTCCTCAAACCCCATCTCGCGCAACTGATCCTGGCCGATGTCCACAATGTGACGGGCCGCGGCATCGAAGCGCAACCGGCCCTCCCGGTCGATGTCGGCGACGCGTAGCGGCCATTCCCGGTCGAAGACGTCGGGATGCCCGTCGGGCACCGGCATCATGACTTTGTCCAGGGTCACGATTTCACTCCCCGCTGCTGCTCATGCTGGCCCGATCCGCCGCGTTGCTAGACGATCTAGCTAGCTTCCCCCAACCGAGAATCATGCCAAACGTCGCTGCTGCAGTGCTAATCCAGAGCACTATGCGAATCCTGCTAACCGCGTCTTCGCAACATCGGTAGGCTGGGCAGGTGCCCAAGACGTTCGTCGGCTCGCGCGTTCGGCAGTTGCGCGGCGAGCGCGGATTCAGCCAAGCCGCGCTTGCGCAGATGCTGGAGATCTCGCCGAGCTACCTCAACCAGATCGAGCACGATGTCCGGCCGTTGACGGTCGCTGTGCTGTTGCGCATCACCGAGGTTTTCGGGATCGACGCGACGTTCTTCGCCTCCCAGGATGACACCCGACTGGTCGCCGAACTGCGCGAGGTGACCATGGACCGCGATCTGGACATCGGGGTCGAGCTGCCCGAAGTCGCCGAGATCGTCAACGGACATCCGGAGTTCGCCCGCGCCATGGTCAACCTGCACCGCCGCTACCGGATCACCACCGCGCAGCTGGCCGCCGCCACCGAGGAGCGATTCTCCGACGGCAGCGGCAGCGGGTCGATCACGATGCCGCACGAAGAGGTGCGCGATTACTTCTATCAGCGGCAGAACTATCTGCACGAGCTGGACACCGCTGCCGAGGACCTGACCACCCGGATGCGTTGGCACCGAGGGGATCTGGCCGGCGAGTTGTCTCACCGGCTCACCGAGGTGCACGGCATCCACATCAACAAACGCATCGACCTCGGCGACACCGTGCTGCATCACTACGACACAGCGACCAGGACGCTGGAGATCAGCAACCATCTCTCGTCCGGACAGCAAGTGTTCAAGCTGGCTTCCGAGTTGGCGTATCTGGAGTTCGGCGACCTGATCGACAACATGGTCACCGACGGCAAGTTCACCAGCGAGGAATCGCGTACGTTGGCCCGGCTGGGACTTGCCAACTACTTCGCCGCGGCGGCGGTGCTGCCCTACCGGCAGTTCCACGACATCGCGGAGAACTTCCGCTACGACGTCGAGCGTTTGTCAGCGTTCTACTCGGTGAGCTACGAGACCATCGGTCACCGGCTGTCCACGCTGCAGCGGCCGTCCATGCGCGGCGTGCCGTTCTCGTTCATCCGCGTCGACCGAGCTGGCAACATGTCAAAACGCCAGTCGGCCACCGGTTTTCACTTCTCCTCCAGCGGCGGCACCTGCCCGCTGTGGAATGTGTACGAGACGTTCGCCAACCCGGGCAAGATTTTGGTGCAGATCGCTCAGATGCCCGACGGCCGCAACTACATGTGGGTGGCCCGCACCGTGGAGCGACGGGCGTCCCGGTATGGTCAGCCCGGGAAGACCTTTGCGATCGGGCTGGGCTGCGAACTCCGGCACGCCCACCGGCTTGTCTACTCGGAAGGACTTGATTTGTCCGGCGACATCGCCACACCGATCGGCGCGGGCTGCCGGGTCTGCGAACGTGACAATTGTCCACAGCGAGCATTCCCGGCTTTGGGCCGCGCACTGGATCTCGACGAGCACCGCAGCACGGTCTCGCCTTATCTGGTCAAGCAGGCATGACCCGCGCCGGGGAGGGCCGCATCCCGTCGTCGTGGAGGATTCGCGATCTCGGGTTGATCAACTGGGTCGTGGCGAAGTCCGCTGCCCGTACCGTCGGTGCGCCCCAGATGCACCTGTTCGCCACGCTGGGTCAGCACAAGCGGTTGTTCTTGGCGATGATGCCTTACTCCGGCGCGCTGCTGCGGGGCCGGTTGCCGCGCGCCGACACCGAGTTGGTGATCCTGCGGGTCGCTTATCTGCGCGATTCCGAATACGAGCTGCAGCATCACCGCGTGATGGGGCGCCGTCGCGGGCTCGATGATCAAACGCAGGAGCTGATCTTCGCCTGGCCGAACACGCCGGGCGAGTCCGGCGCGCTGACCGACCGGCAACAGGCGCTGCTGGGCGCCACCGACGAGTTCATCCTCAAACGTTCGATCAGCGACGACGTCTGGCGCCAGCTGTCACAACATCTCGATCGGCGTCAGCTCATCGAATTCTGCATGCTGGCAGGACAATACGACGGGCTGGCCGCAACCATGTCGGCCCTGGAGATTCCGCTGGACCACCCGCGGTAACGGCCCGTCACAGATAGCTGCGAACCAGTACGGCCAACGACAGCAGGACCGGGAGAACCGGCAACGCGAAGGCGAACGACGCCAGCGTGTAGTTCCGTCGCCGCCGCAGTCGCCGTCCCCACAGCACCGCGGCCACCGCGAACACCGTCGAGAGGATGAGCACGACAACGCCCCACAGGCTCACCGTGGTCAGGGCTTCTCCGATCGAGATCGCCGCCAGCCAGATGACATAGCCGACCAGTACTCCGCCGAGTGCGGCCCAAATCGATTCGCTGGGCAACGTTTTAGACTTGGCCACCACGTCATGGTAGCCCTCGACGTGCGACCGTCACAGACCGGCGCATCGGCCTCAGAAGTTGATCATGTGCCCGGTCAAGCCATGGAAGCACTCTTGCAGCGCCTCCGACATCGTCGGGTGGGTATGGACGTTGCGCGCCAACTCGTTTGCGGTCAGATCCCATTTCTGCGCCAGGGTCAGCTCAGGCAGCAATTCGGCCACGTCGTGGCCGACCAGGTGCCCGCCCAGTAGTTCCCCGTGTCTGGCGTCGGCGACGAGTTTGACGAAACCGCTCGGGTCGCCCACGCCATGGGCTTTGGCGTTGGCGGTGAATGGGAACTTGGCGACCTGAACGTCGTAGCCCTCGTCGCGGGCCTGCTCTTCGGTGAGCCCGAAGCTGGCGACGTTCGGCTGGCAGAACGTCGCGCGCGGCAACATACGGTAATCGCCGAGGGCCAAAGTTTCTGCGCCGGCGATTGTTTCGGCTGCCACCACACCCTGAGCCTCGGCGACGTGCGCCAGTTGCAGCAACCCGGTGACATCACCGATGGCGTAGACGTGGTCGACGTTGGTGCGCATGTAGTCGGTGATTCCGATGGCTTTGCGGTCGGTCAGCGCCACCCCGGCCTTGTCCAGCCCGTAGCCTTCGACGTTGGGCGCAAAACCGATGGCCTGCAATACTTTCTGGGCCTTCAGTTCTTCGGTTTTGCCGTCCTTGCTGACGGTCACGGTGACCACCGAACCGTCGTCGGCGATCGATTCGACTTTGGTGCCGGTGAGGATCTTGACGCCGAGTTTCTTGAACTGCTTCTCGATTTCCTTTGAGGCGTCAACGTCTTCGTTGGGCAGCGCCCGTGGCAGGAACTCGACGATGGTCACGTCGACTCCGTAGTTCTTGAGCACATAGCCGAACTCGATGCCGATGGCTCCGGCGCCTGCGATGATGATCGACTCCGGCAGCTCCCGGGACAGGATCAGCTCCTCGTAGGTGACCACGTTTCCCGAAAGGGAGGTACCGGGAACCAATCGGGTGCTGCTGCCGGTGGCGATGATGACGTTATCGAAGGTGACCGTCTCGGTACCGCCGTCATTGAGATCGACCGACAGCGTGTGGGCGTCGGTGAACCTGCCGTAGCCGTGGATCTCGGTGATCTTGTTCTTCTTCATCAGGAAATGCACGCCGGCGACTCGGCCCTCGGCCACCTTGCGGCTTCGGTCGTAGGCGATGCCGTAGTCGAACGTCGCCTCGCCGTTGATGCCAAAAGTCTTGGCTTCCTTGGTGAAGATGTAGGCGAGTTCGGCGTTGCGCAGCAATGCTTTCGACGGGATGCAGCCGACGTTGAGACAGACACCGCCCCAGTACTTCGGTTCGACGACGGCGATATTCAGTCCCAGCTGTGCGGCACGAATGGCCGCCACATATCCACCGGGTCCGGCTCCGAGCACGACAACGTCATAGTGAGTCACGGCCCCTACCCTAACGGCCGTGCGCCGCTGTCAGCTGGCCAGCCATTTTGCGACGTCGTCGTCGTAGCCGCCGGCGACGCGCAGACTGCGCCCCGGCCCACGGGTGAGCCAGCCGCGGGCGAGGAACACGCTGGTGATCGCGGCGGGAAGCGCCCCGGCCAGGTGGATGCGGCGATCGGTCCAGTCGACGCATGAGCGGGCGAACACCCGTCGGCTCGCCCGCAGCGCTGCCAGGTCAATGCCCAGCTGGTCGACCAGGTGCTGCCCGCGGTCGGTGAGCTCGTGGTCCCGGTCGTCGAGGCGGCGGATGGCCCCGGTGGCCAGCAGGCGGTCGCGCAGTTGCACGCCGCGACGGCCGGCCAGATGGTCATAACAGGTCCGCGCCTCGGTCAGCGCGCAGGCGGCGCGATGCTGACTCAGTGAACGCACCGGGGCCGGCGGCGCGATCTGGGCGATGGCCTCCAGGACCGTGGCCACCTCGGGGTCGACGATCTCGTGGTACCGATGCCGGCCTTGGGCTCGAACCCGAATCAAGCCGGCCTCGGTCAGTCGGCGCAGGTGCGTGGACGCGGTGGCGGGCTGTACCCCGGCCCGCCGGGCCAACTCTCCGGCCGGCAGCGCCCGCCCGCCGGCCAGCGCCGCCAGCATCGCTGAACGTGCTGGATCTTCGATCAGGTTGGCGATTGCGGCGAGGTGGTGGCCATCCGGCGTATACGAAGCCGATGTGTCGCCCACACCGCCAGCCTTGCATAGCCACAATGCGGCCGCCGTCCGAGCTTGCCGCCGGCAATAAAGCCCAGTCGCGGCGCGGCGGCGGTCCAGACCATCTGGCCTGAATATTCACCGCCGCGACGGTAACTTTCGCGGCAGAGTGTGCGAATCGGCGACAGGAGTTCTTCGTTGGCTACCTACACGCCGTCCCTTGCGTGGAATCACGAACTCGTCCGGTCTTTGGTGTGGGTGCTCAAAGCCGGGATCATCAGCGGGGCCCTGCTGCTGATCGTCGCGGTGCTGCTGGCGCGGTACACCACCTGGGGAGGGCAATACTGGCGGATCACCGGTGACTACTTCAAGGGCCGCAAGAGCCTGCCGGTGTGGGGACTGTTTCTCCTGCTGTTGCTGTCAGTCATGATGACTGTGCGCGCCGATGTGCTGCTCAGCTACTACCTCAACGACCTGTATTCCTCTTTGCAGGTCGCGTTCCAAGGCGGCGGTGAGCACAACACCGCAGCGCGGAACTCGGGAATCCACGGCTTCTGGATAGCCATCGCAACGTACTGCGTGATCGCGACGGTGAATCTCGTCCGATTCATGCTCGACGTTTACCTGACACAACTGTTCATCATCCGCTGGCGGGTGTGGCTGACACACCGGCTCACCGCCGACTGGCTGCGCGGCGCGGCCTACTACCGCGGGCGGTTCATCGGCCACACCATCGACAACCCGGACCAGCGGATCCAGCAGGACATCGACGTCTTCACCACCGGCGTGGGCAGGCCGCCGAACCAGCCCTCCTTCCACACCACCAACACGTTGGTGTTCGGCGCAGTGAACTCCGTCGTCGCGGTGTTCTCGTTCGGCGGGATCCTGTGGCATCTGTCCGGCACGCTGACCCTTTTCGGCGTTTCAATCCCAAAGGCTCTGTTCGTGATCGTGATCATTTACGTGCTGATGGCGAGTGTGATCGCATTCTGGATCGGCCACCCCCTCATCCCACTTTCGTTCCGCAACGAGTTGCGCAACGCCGCTTTCCGGTACGCCTTGATGCGGCTACGCGACGCTGCGGAAGCCGTTGGCCTCTACCGTGGCGAGCGTGCGGAACAGACCCTGCTGAGCAGCTTGTTCGCGGCCATCATCACCAACTACCGGCGCTACGTCCGCCGCACCATGGGCCTCCTTGGCTGGAATCTGGCCGTCGGCCAGGCCACGACCCCGCTGCCTTTCCTGGTGCAGGCACCCCGGCTGTTCGCCGGCGCGATCACGT
Organism: Mycobacterium sp.; assembly: GCA_035642975.1. Lineage (GTDB taxonomy): Bacteria > Actinomycetota > Actinomycetes > Mycobacteriales > Mycobacteriaceae > Mycobacterium. The sequence goes on along the minus strand of DASQRI010000367.1, from coordinate 2,307 downwards.
TGGGCGGCGTGATGCAGTCGTCGCGGGCGTTCGCCGCGATGCAAGAGTCGCTGTCGTTCTTCCGCAACAGCTACGACCAGTTCGCCAGCTACCGTGCCTCGATCCTGCGCCTCAACGGGCTCATCGACGCCAACGAGAAGGCCCGCAACCTACCCGAGCTGACCGCCGCGGTCAGCCGCGACGGCTCGGTGGAGCTGGTCGACGTTGAGGTGCGCACCCCCTCCGGGGATCAGCTCATCGGGCCACTCGACCTGCGACTGCAGCCCGGCGAATCGCTGGTCATCACCGGCCGCTCCGGCACCGGTAAGACCACGCTGCTTCGCAGCCTGGCCCTGCTGTGGCCATTCGCGTCGGGCACGCTACGCCGCCCGGCCGACGAGGACGAGACCATGTTTTTGTCCCAGCTGCCATATGTACCGCTGGGCGACCTGCGCGCGGTGGTGTCCTATCCAGCCAGCGCCGGTGAGTTTCCCGACGCCGAGGTGCAGCGCGCACTGAACAAAGTCGCGCTCTGGCACCTGAGCGAACGCCTCGACGAGACCCAGGACTGGTCCAAAGTGCTATCTCCTGGTGAGCAACAACGCGTCGCGTTCGCCCGGATCCTGCTCGCCAAGCCGAAGGCCGTGTTTCTCGACGAAGCCACCTCCGCGCTCGACGAGGAACTGGAATACGAGCTCTACGAGAAACTCCGCGCCGAGTGTCCGGACACCATCGTGGTCAGCGTGGGCCACCGCCACGCCGTCGAGCAGCACCATGAGCAGCAGCTGCAATTGCTCGGTAAGGGCGCTTGGCAGCTAGGCCCGGTCGATGACCTGCCCACACTACTCTGACCAGGTCAAGCCGGTTGTGGAACGCCTCAGTACGGAAGCACGCGCATCAGGCAACGGTGCTGGCTGTGCTCGCAGTAGAACGCGCCGTAGGCCGGAGCAGCACCGAGAACGGCGGCGTACACCGCCGACAAAATAGCGATGGCCAGCGCCGAGACCAGCGCCCGGTCGGGCACCATCGCCAGCATCAGGCCCGCAACCGTGCACACGACCACGTAGACCAGAACGACGAAGACCACCACGGTCTTGTGTTTGGTGTTGTCGTGACTCCACCAATAGAACAGGCCGGCACCGATCGCCCCCGCCGGAACCCAGACCGCGAGCAGGATCAGCACGAACTTCCACCACTTCACGTAGAGGCCGCGGCCAGGCACCGTGACCGACTGCGCGTGCAGCGACTCGGACGGCGTTGCGTCAGTCACCGCCGGAGACGACGGCGCGAGGCCCTCTCCGAGCTGGTCTCCCATCTCCGTCGCCGGCGTATCCGACCGCCGATGCCACCACCGGCGCCGCCGCGCCGACGGCTCGGGCTCGATGAGCTCCGGTTCGGCTCTGCGGTGCATGTCGGTGTCGAAGGTCGGCAAGTAGGGCTCGGTCATCGGCATCGCTTCAGTGTCCAGACGGTGCTGATCAGCCACGAGTCACCACCTCGATCACCGCGAGCACACCGAACCATCCCGGCGCCAACGCCATGACGAACAGTCCCAGCGCCGTAAGCCACCGGCGCCGAGCCAGCAGGATCACTAGCAGCCCGACGGCGCTGGGGAAGCCGACTACCAGTGCGATCGCCACATCCGGGCGCAGCCGAGCGTGATCAACGGTCAGCGCGGCTGTTGCGCCCAGCAACCCGACTGCGACTCCGAGCAGCATCGCGTTCGTGAGCAGCCAGGGACGTGGCAGCGGGATCACATATAAAAGATACTGCCGCTGTCGGCTGCTATGGCTTTACCTGCGCGGCGCGCCCTGCTGGTACTGGACACGCGTCGGCGGCGGAGGCGACCACCGGTGCGCGGTCCGGCGGGCGCTCGCCGCGTTCGTAGTCGGCGCCGGTCATCGCCGGCGCGGCCGCGAGCGCGGTGTTCTCGTCGTCGCTGAACGCGCGTCCGCGCGATAAAAACCGCACGCCCTCTGGCGCTTCCAGGCTGAACCCACCACCGCGGCCGGGCACCACGTCGATGACGAGCTGGGTGTGCTTCCACGCCTGGAATTGGGGCCCGGAGATCCAAACCGGCACACCGTCTTCCCCGGTATCCAGCACACCAAGCAGCACGTCGCGGTCGCCGACGATGAAGTCACCGTCCGGGTAGCACATCGGCGACGACCCGTCGCAGCAGCCACCGGATTGGTGGAACATCAGCGGGCCGTGTTTGTCCTGTAGCTGACCGAGCAGCTTGGCAGCATCGGAGGTGATCACCACCCGTGGGGTCATATGGCGCCGCTCCTCCTCATAGCTTCGCTCTGCATCGTCGCCGGCGCGGTC
>DASQRI010000366.1:0-16402 GCA_035642975.1 Mycobacterium sp. | reverse complement strand
GTGGCGGCCATGCTGGATCCGGTCGCGAAGTCGTGCTTGTACAGCGATGTCGACATTTTTGTTCTGCCTGAGTCGACGAAGCCGCCGTTGACGCCGACCGTGTAGCCGAAACGATGCCGGCTGCCCAGCAGCGTCTCGTTGATCCGGGGAAGCTCCTGCGAGCGGTCGTCGCGGCGTTCGCTGGTCACCGCTCCGGTCGCCTGGTTGATCGTCCACCGGTCCAAGGTGGGCTCGGTACCGCCGGGCCCGCGCCGGTCGCGGTCGAACATCCGCTCGTAGCGCACCACGTCGAGCACCAGCACTTCATTGCCGTTGCTGACTTCGGAGTAGGCGTTCAGCGGGTGATAGAGGTAGCAGGGCTCGATGTCGAACCACCGCACGGGGCTTTTCGCCTCGGCACGGTCGCCGTCGCGGGGCATGACCCCGATGCGCGCCGGGTAACGCGGGTTCCACGCGTATGGCAGCTGGTAGGCCGAGTGCTCTTGGCTGTTCACCCTCGCGGCGATCGGCCCGGGTACCTTCAGGCGGCCGATCACGGACTGCAACACCAACCGGGCCGGCAGTTGCATCCAACCGGGCACCTTCGCCGGCACCAACTGCATCGGGTCGAGTGTCACCGGCAGGTCGTAGAAGACCACATATTTGTCGGTCAGCGAGAAGTCGTGCATCATCGGCGACCCCGACACCTCGATGTCCACCGTGCGCCGAGCGTGGCCGTGGGTGTCGATCACCGAGTACTGCACGGTCCCACCGCGGGCGAACGAGTAGGACACCGCGTGCAGTTCGCCGGTGCGCGGGTCACGGTGCGGATGAGCGGCGTAACCGCCGGCGAGAGTCCCGTCGAAATCGCACTGCCCGACGGTGTCGAGCTCGTCGGTGAGTTCGTAGTTGGCGACCCCGCCTTCGATCAGGGCCAGCGTCTTCCCGGCGTGCGCCAACACGTTGGTGTTGGCGCCGAGAGACTGCATTCCGGCGCGCAGGTTGCGGGCGCCGGTGGCGGGCTCACCGAGGGCTGACCGCACCGCCGCGCTGCGGACCCAGCGGTTGCGGTACCAGCCGGCCTTGCCGTCCTGCAGCGCGACGCCGTGCACCATGCCGTCGCCGGTGAACCAGTGATAGGTGGCGGGGTCGACCTCGGCGACCGGGTTGGGGCCATTGCGCAGGTAGCGCCCGTCGAGGAAGTCAGGGATGTGCCCGGTGACGGGCAGGTCGGTGGCGGTGACCTCGGCGCGGACCGGCGCCAGGAAGTCATCGAGATACGGGTTCGCAGGTACGGCGGTGACGGTTGTGCTCACTTCTGCCTCCTAGCGGCTATAACATTGATATTGCACTGTTATACCAATTGCGTGGCCCTTGTGTCAAGATGACAACTGATGACTACGGGGACTTCGCCGACCGAGCGCAACGTGCGTGACGAACTGCTGCACGCTGCCGTCGCCATCCTCAACGAGGACGGCCCCGACGGGCTGCAGACCCGAAAGATCGCCAGCGCGGCCGGGACCTCGACGATGGCGGTGTACACCTACTTCGGTGGCATGCCCGGCTTGATCGCCGCGATCGCGGAGGAGGGGTTGCGCCAATTCGACGCCGCGATGACGATGCCGCCGACATCGGACCCGGTCGCGGACCTGATGGCCACTGGCCTTGCCTACCGGCGCTACGCGATCGAGCGTCCGCACATGTACCGGTTGATGTTCGGCAGCACCAGCGCGCACGGGATCAATGCGCCGGCGCACGACGTCCTCACCCTCAGCTTGGCCGAGATCAACGACCACTACCCCAGCTTCGCGCACGTGGTGCGGGGTGTACACCGATCAATGCTGGCGGGCCGGATCGCGGCCGGATCGGCCGCCGACGACGCGACCGTGGTGGCCGTCGCCGCGCAGTTCTGGGCGGCTATTCACGGCTTCGTGATGCTCGAACTCGCGGGCTACTACGGCGCGCAAGGCAACGCCGTCGGCCCGGTGCTGGCCGCATTGACGACGAATCTTCTTGTTGCACTAGGCGATTCGCCTGAGCTGGTGCGAAGGTCGGGCCGCACCATAGCTGAGCCGCGCTGAGTGCACGAAAACCCCGGAGCCGGGTGGGCTCCGGGGTTTTTCGCGAATTGACTACTTGACGGTGACGCTGGCGCCGGCGGCCTCAAGCTTGGCCCTGGCCTCCTCGGCAGCCTCCTTGGGCGCCTTCTCCAGCACGGCCTTGGGCGCGCCGTCGACCAGGTCCTTGGCCTCCTTGAGGCCCAGGCCCGAGACGATCTCACGCACAACCTTGATGACGCCGATCTTCTTTTCGCCGGCGGCCTCGAGAATGACGTCGAACTCGGACTGCTCTTCGGCAGCCTCGGCGGGGGCGCCACCGGCTGCCGGACCGGCAGCGGCGACGGCCACCGGGGCGGCCGCGGTGACCTCGAAGGTCTCCTCGAACTTCTTCACGAACTCCGAGAGCTCCAACAAGGTGAGTTCCTTGAAGGCGTCGAGCAGGTCGTCGGTGGATAGCTTGGCCATGGTGTGGGTCCTTCCTGGGTGGTGAATACGGAGTTATTCGGTGGTTTCGGCTTCAGCCGGTGTTTCGGTCGTCGCTGCGTCGGCGGAGGCTTCGGCGGCGGGAGCCTCGGGCGCTGGGGCCTCGGGCGCCGCAGCTTCGGCTGGGGCCTCGGCGGCTTTCTTCTCCTGCAGTGCGGCAGCGAGCCTGGCCATCTGCGAGACGGGCGCGTTGAACAACGCGGCCGCCTTGGACAGGTTGGCCTTCATCGCCCCGGCCAGCTTGGCGAGCAGGACTTCGCGGGACTCCAGGTCGGCGATGCGTTCGACTTCGGCGACGGTCAGCGGGTGACCGTCCATGTAGCCGCCCTTGATGACCAGCGCCTTGTGGTCCTTGGCGAAGGTCTTGATGGTCTTGGCGGCGTCGACGGCCTCGCCGCTGACGAACGCGATCGCGGTCGGGCCGATGAACAGCTCGTCGAGCCCCTCGACGCCCGCTTCGCTAGCGGCCCGCTTGATCAGCGTGTTCTTGGCGACGGAGTAGGTCGCCGAACCGGCCAGCGAGCGGCGCAGCTCGGCCAAATTGGCTACCGACAAACCGCGATACTCGGTGATCAGGGTCGCAGTCGAAGCCCGGAACTGCTCAGCGATGTCTGCAACGGCGGTGGCCTTGTCAGCTCGGGCCATGCATACCTCCTTGGGTTCTCGGCCCGGAATAGCGAACGCCCCGACGCAGGAAGCGGTCGGGGCGTGAATGCGTCGGCGGGCGCCGACGAAGGTCTGCCTCGTCCTCCTGCGTGGGCCGCCGGGAATTCCCGGACCTTCAACCGATTGCTCGGTGACCGACGGTCTTCGGTGGATCGCCGACCACCATACCGTGGCCTGCCGCGATCAGCCAAAACGGTGCCTTCGGGGCTAGCTGAGACCCGTGAGCCGGGCCGCGCCGATCAGGCCGGCGTCACCGCCCAGGGCGGCAGGCACCACGCGCAGGTCGCGGATGAAGCTCAAACCCGCGTAGTCGGACAATGCCGCAGTCAGCGGGTCGAACAGGGTCCGACCGGACCTGGCTACTCCCCCGCCGATCACGACGAGGTTCAGGTCGCAGACCGCCCCGACCGAGGCGATCATCGCGGCCAGCGCGGTGGCGCCGCGGTGAAAAGCCCGCACTGCCACCGGGTCACCAGCGGCGGCCGCGTCGGCCAGCACCTTGGCGTCGGCGCCGGGCGGCGCAGCCCAGCCGTTGGCCTCCGCCCAGCGCGTCATCCATGGGCCGGCGGCCACCGTCTCGACGCAGCCACGCCCACCGCACAAGCACGGCTGCCCGTCCAGCTCGACCACGACGTGGCCGACGTGGCCGGCGTTGCCGGTCCGCCCGTGGTACGGCTCCCCGTCGAGCACCAGCCCGCCGCCGACGCCGGTGGAAACGACCATGCCGAGCACGAAAGCGACGCCACGCCCGGCGCCGCGCCAATGCTCACCGAGCGCCATACACACGCCGTCACCGGCCAGCAGCACCGGCACGTCCGGCACCGCGGCGGCGACCCGGTCCCGCAGCGGAAAGCCGCGCCAGCTGGGAATGTTGATCGGGCTGACGGTCCCCGCGGCGAGGTCGATGGGACCCGCGCAGGCGATGCCGACGGCGCGGATCGCCCCCTCAGCGGCTTTGAGAGCGTCGGCGATCATCTGGTGGACTACATTCCAAAATTGTTCTACCCCTTGGTTTTTCGGTGTCGGCAGGATGGCGGTCTGTACCAGCGCGCCGGCCGGGTCGACAAGTCCGACGGCGATCTTGGTGCCGCCGATGTCCAGAGCGAGGGTCAGCATCGGGTTCAGTGCCGGTGGGTGTTGTCGGGTTGACGCGGGTCGCCGGGGTGTTCGTATCCGGGTGCCAGCCTTACCAACTCGGCGCGGCGTTGATCCAGCCACACCCGGAAGGCCCGGCGCCGGGCGGCCGCGCGCAGGTGCTCGGCGATCGCCGAACGCACCTGCGCCAACGGCGGGGCGGTGACCGCCGGGGCGCGCCAGCCGTCGCGGTCGGGGCACGGTGCGGCGAACCGCAACGGGTTTCGGGCGTGGTAGGCGGCGATCTCGTCGTCGCTGACCTCGACCGCGGCGGTGACGCGGGCGAACAGCGCCCGCGCGCACGGATCACCCAGCGCCGCGGCGGCGACGCTGCCGATCTCCAGCCGGGCGGTCGTGTCGGGCAGCAGCTCGATCTCACTCGGCGCGTCCTGCGCGGTCACACCCCGGGCAGTGGCCTCGGCCGCGATCACCCGCTCCGTCACGATCAGCTGCGTCAGCCAGCGACGCAGCTGCCTGCCCTCGCTCGTTCCGGCCGCCGGCAGTGCGGCCGCCAGCGGGCCGCCCCGCAGCCGCGCCTCGCGCGCGTCGACCTCGTCGACCGGCACCGGGGCGCCGTCGACCGTCGCCACCCGCCCGGTCATCGCACCGTCACCTTCACCGCAGGTGAGTACACCAACCGGCCGGCGCAGCCGACCCTGACCAGTGCCCACCACTGGCCCGGTGCCACCCAGGCCGGCGGGGCCGCGTCGAAGCCGAACTCGACGGTGCCGCGGGCCGGCAACACCGCGCCCAGGGCGGCCGGGCCGATCCATTCCCAGGTCCCCCACGGGCTGATCAGGTGCGCTTCGGCGGTCAGGTCGGCGCAGGCGTCGGTGCCGACGGTGACGGCCAGCCGAGCCGAGTCGCCGGCCGCAAGCTCCACATCAGTGGGGCCGTCGGTGAGGTAGACCAAGCCGCCGTCGTAGGCCTCGCCCACCGAGACCACGCAGACGTCCTCGACCACCTGACGCCAGGCGGGCGGGACGCCGGCGGCATTGATGACCTGCAGCTGCGCCCGCACCGGATACAGGCCGGGCTTGGTGCGCGGCGGCATCGTCAGCACCACGTCGGTCTCCAGGTGCCCGCCGGGTGCCAGCGTGAAGGGCAGCGCGGCGGGGCAGGCCGACCAGCCGGGCGGGCAGACCAGCGTGACGGTCCCGGCGAGCGGCGCGTCGGTGCTGTCGCTGGCCGCGGTCAGGCGCAGCGTCACCTCGGTGCCCGCGGCGGCCGTCAGCCGGTGCGGATGCAGGTGGGCGACGGCGGGCAGCCCGCCCAGCGGAGCAGGCCCGCGGTTGTGCAGCCAGTATCGCGCGTAGAGCGGTTGAGCGGTCTCGGTCTGCGGCGCCAGCGCGGTGTCGTCGGCGTGCAGCAGCCGCGGCAGCTCGAGCCGTGCCAGCGCGGTGCCGATCTGGTAGCCGCGCAACGGGCCGAGTTTGTGCCGGCTCCGCTGCTCCAGCAGGTCGGCGGAATGCAGCTCGGACACCGTGCCCAGCGGCGAGCGCACCGCGAAATCGGCTTTGCCGCCGCGGGTTTCGACCAGTCGGATAGCCACCTGGCCGGCGTCGACCGGTTTGGCGCTGCCATGTGCGAGCGGGTTGCCGGCGGCCTTGAGCGCACCCAATTGCACTGCGCCAGAAGGGTCGACGTGCAGCAGCGAGCCGGCGGCGGCCAGCCCGCCGACCCGTCGGGGCGCGGTCACGGCCAGCAGCGGGCGGGAGAACTCGGCGCTGCGGGCCGGGACCTCGGCGTGGCGCCAGTCACCGGCGCCGCAGACCAGCGCGTAGTCGAAAGTGTGCGTCCAATGCTGCAGCTGGAAGTTAGAGCCGTCGGGTGCGGCGCGGCGCGGCTCGTCGATCCAGGTACCGGATGGCCAGCCGGTGCAGGACCGCATCAACGCGGTGTGCAGGGTCCCATCGGTCTCGACGGCAAAGCTGGGCACGCCGCGGTTGCACAGCGCCACCGTGCGCGACTCGAAGCCTTCTAGGCCCGACGGGGCCTGTTGGCCGACAACGATTTCGGCGTCGACGAGGTCGTCCGCCACTGAAGCGATCGCGGACCCGAGGTCGGCGTCGTCGTGGCTGGCGATCACCAGCACCGGCAGCGCGTCCAAATCTCGTAGGTCGGCGCTGGGGATCCAGCCGGCTTCCAGCGGCGCGGCGGCGGGTACCCACACCCTGGCCCGGCCGGTGTCGGCTAGTTGCCGCTTGACCTCGTCGGCGTGGGCCGGATTGGCGGCCAGCACCTTATCGGTGTACGCGTTCTGGCCCGGCCCGCCCAGCGCGATCCGGGTGTCGGGCAGGTTGGAGTCGACGCCGAGGCGGCCGTACCGAGGCTTGCCGGCGCTGCTGCAGGTCGCCGTCACCCCGGCCCGCACCAGCGCGACCATCAGGTCGCGCGCCAACGGTCCACTCGTCGACTCGGTCGGCGCGATCACCTCGGCCACCGACACGGCCCGCACACCGTCTCCGACGCGAACCCGGGCCGCCGAGGACAACCCGAACCAGCTGTAGGCGGGGTTGTCCAGCGTCCAGGGATGGTCCGCGGTGTCCACCGATCCGGATTCGTTGTGCAGCAACGCAAAACCACGCCCGATGACGGCATCGCCGACCTCGCTGACCGGCATGGCACCCGGCACCGGGCACGGCCATCGCAGTCGCAGCAGTTGATCGGAATCGGTGAAATCGTCGATGGTGGTGCTGCAGTCGACCCGGTCGACGCCGTGCCAGAGCGTCAGCGTCTGGGTGTAGCGCAGCAGCTCACCGACCCGGCCCCGCACCACCAGCCGCTGGCCCAGCGGACTGCGATAGGCGCGCACCTCGGCCGTCGTCGCCGACGAGCAGACCATCGGCCCCTTGGGCAGCAAGTGCCACGGACCCTCGCCGCCGGTCGGGTGTGCGGGGTATTCCTGGTAGACCGCCAGCTCGTTGCCCACCCCGTCTTCGGCGATCAGCTGCCGGCCGTCGTGGATCAACGCCGACACCCCGCCGCCGCGGGCCGGGTCGACGGTCAGCCGGTAATGCTCGTTGGCGATCTGGTTGCCCGCCAACGACTCCCAGCCGCTCGCGGCGTCACCGGCAACCAGCCGATAGGCCCGCCAACCCAGCGACGGCACGTCGCGGGCCAGCCAGCTGACCGACCGACCGTGGTGCTCGACCAAGGTGGGCAGCTCGACGCCGCCATGGTCGAGCACCCGTACCCGGGCGCCGATCGGTTGGTCGAGCCGGGCGGTGACGATATCGGTTCGGTTGTGCGCCAACGAGTTCCACACCACGACGTCGCCGTCGACCGCGCTGGAGAGCAGCGCAAGCGAGTTGTCCCGCGCCGCGCGGCCCAACTCCCACGCATCACGCCAGCCGGTCAGCAGGTCGAGGTACACCTGGTCGGATTCCGAGCCGGTGATGGCGTCGTGATGAGCGCCGTAGGCCAACTGCACCCAGGCCTTGGCGAACGCGGCCTGCGGGTACTCGGCGCCGGCGACCAGGCTCGCGAACACCGCAAATTTCTCGGCGTCGAGCACGGCGTCCTCGGCCGCCCGGTTGGCCTGTTTGGTATCGATGTACGACACGTCCTTGCCGGTGTAGATCGGGTTCATGTCGCGGGTCTGCGGCGACGGCACCTCCGCGCGCGCGTCCAATTCGGCGCGCACCGCGGCGAAGAACTCACACGGCAGCGCGCACACGAAGCGCGGCCAGGTGTACCGCGAAGCCCAGTCCCGGTGAATCTCGGTGACCCACTTGTTCGGTGGCGTGTAGTCGGTGCCGACCGGCAGCAACACATTGCGCGTCAGCGCGACCTTCTTCAGCTCGTCGAACAACTGGTAGGCAGCCTGCTCGGCCTCGGTCACCGACGTCGACTCGTCCATCCACCAGCCTGCCGAATAATGCGCGGGCATGTAGTGGGTGAGCAGCCCGCGCCCCGACGGCGAGATCCATTCGAATTCGCTGCTGAACTGCATGCCGGCCACGCCGCCCTTGTTGTGCATCGGGCCCCACTGGTGGTGCGGCCCGCGGGCCCACGAACTCGACGTCAGCCCGGCGTCGGCGGCCATGCCCGGAAACTGCGGGTCGTGGCCGAACACGTCGAGTTGCCAGGCGGTGGCCGGGTGGCCGCCGAGCACGTCACGCTGAAACCCGATGCCGTGCACCAGGTTTCGGATCGTCGTCTCGGGGCTGGTGAGGTTGGTGTTGGGTTCGTTGTAGGTGCCGCCCATGATCTCCACCCGGCCCTCGGCGATCAGCCGGCGCAGGTCGGCGCGGTCCTCGGGGTAGGTGTCCCAGTACGGCTTGAGGTAGTCCACTTCGGCCAGCACGAATTTGTACTCGGGCTCGCGGCGGGCCAGCTCCAGATGCGCGTGGACCAGCTGAAAAGCGTTGTTCTGTCGGGCTTTTCCGGGCGGATCCTCGGTCCAGACGCTGGTGTAGGCGCCCTGGGTGTTCCACCACACCGGGTCGTAGTGGAAGTGGCTGATCATGAACATCGTCCAGCCCGGCTCGGCGACGGTGAACGTGAATGGTGTGGTGCTGCCGTCGAGTTCGACGCGCGCAGCCCGGGACTGGCCGGCGACCGGGTGCTCCACGGTCACCGGCACTTCGACGACGTCTTGCCCGGTGTGGGCGAGCGTCTCCCCGGCCAAGCCGTCGCCGTCGACCCGGACCGGCGTCGGCTTGGTGCCCCTGCTGACGCTCACTCGGACCAGCTGCAACGGTGCGTCCGGCGGCCCGACGAAAAGTTCTGTCGACTCCGCCGACATCACCTGCATTCCCGCACCTTACGACCTCCGACGGGCGCGGCGCCCCGTCAGTGCCGAGACACGTCGATGATCAGCGGCCGGTGATCCGAAATGGCCAGCGCCGGCGCCGAGCACGCGTCAGCGACCAGTCGCGCGTCGTCGGTCAGGATGTGGTCGAGCTGACGGGTGGGGGTCTGCGCCGGAAACGTCAACGCCGTGGCAAGCGGTCGCAGCCCGGTGCAGCGCCGCGCCGTCGGCGGGCGCATGTTGAGGTCGCCCATCAGCACTCGCGGTCCCGCGAAGCCACCCAGATCGCGGATCAGCCGGCGCAGCTGCACCCGGTTCCAGCCCGGCACGAACGACAAATGCGTGTTGGCCACCGTCAGCGGACCCAGGTCGGTGTCGAAACGGGCCAGCACCGCGGCGCGCGGCTCATCAACGATGTGCACCCGGTTGCGGCCGGGCAGATACATCGGGAACTTCACCGGGATCCGCGGCAATCGCACTACCTGCCAGGTGATCGCCTCGAACCGGGACAGCAGCGCGATCCCGTAGCCCGCGGTGCCGGGCTGTTCGCGGCCGGTCGCGGCCATCCAGGTCGCTCCCGGGATGCCGGAGACGGCGGCGACGAAACGGTGGCTCACCGCACCCATTGCCTCGGCCGCGACCGCCGTGAGATCGGCCATCGACGATCGGGGCTGGTCGAGGTCGACCTCCTGCAGCGCCAGCACATCGACATCTAGCCGCCGCACGCAATCCGCCAGCCGATCGACGTCGACGCTCTCGTCGTCGACGCTACGGCCGTGCAGGATATTGAAGGTGGCCATCCGCATGGGTAATACCTACCCGCCATGACGGCCGCTTGCGCACAGCCCACGGAAGGACCCGCTGATGCCCGCTCTCGCTTCGCCCGTGGCCGATGAACGCAGCGCCCTGCGCGAGTACCTGGCTTATCACCAAAGCGCGTTCTTCGCGGTGGCCTACGGCCTGACCGACGAGCAGGCCCGCTCCCGGCCGACGGTCAGCGAGTTGTCGATCGGCGGGCTGGTCAAGCACGCCGCCGGTATGCAACACAGCTGGATGGCACGGATCGCCGCCGCGCCGGATCTCCCGCCGCGGGACACCCGGCCGTTCGACGAGATCGCCAAGGATTTCGCCGACCAGCATGTGATGCGGCCCGACGAGACGCTGGACGGGCTGCTGAGCGCGCTGGCGGCCCAGAACGCCACCGCGCTGGAGCTGGTCGAGACGGCCGACTTGGATGCGAAAGTGCCTGTGCCACATGATATTCCGTGGTTCCCGAAGGGTCTTGACGCGTGGTCGGTGCGATGGGTGATCCTGCATGTGATCAACGAGCTGACCCGTCACTCCGGGCACGCCGACATCATCCGGGAAAGCATCGACGGCGCCACCATGTATGAACTGCTCGCCGGGCTGGAGGGCTGGAAGATCGACGGCTGGGTAACGCCTTGGAGTAAACGTGCTGATTCGTAGCGGCCTAGCTCGCCGCAACGGCGAGGATGGCACAGTCGAGCTCTATTACGAGGACCTCGGCGACCCGGCCGACCCGCCGGTGCTGCTGATCATGGGGCTCGGCGCCCAGCTGCCGATGTGGCCCGACGGCTTCTGCGCGCTGCTCGTCGACGCGGGGTATCGGGTGATCCGGTTCGATCACCGCGATACCGGGCTGTCGGCCAAGATGCACGGCATGCGCGCCGAGGGCTCGGTCTATCGGCGGGTCATGCGGTACGCGCTGGGCCGACGCAGCCCGGTGCCCTACACGCTGGTCGATATGACGCGCGACGTCGTCGCGCTGCTCGATCACCTTGGCATCGCCCGCGCCCACGTCGTCGGCGCCTCGATGGGCGGGATGATCGCGCAGATCCTGGCCGCCACCGAGCCGGATCGGGTGTTATCGCTGGCGGTGGTGATGTCGGGCACCGGCCGAGCGTTCTCCCGGCTGCCGGCATGGCGGGTGATCAGGCTGGCGTTCGACTCACCCGGCGACGACGCGTCCGACGAGGAGAAGCTGGCCTTCGAGGTCCGCAACGTCGCGATATTCAACGGCCCCAACTTCCTGCCGTCCGAAGCCGAGCTGCGCAAGCGCGTCCAGCGGCTCGCGCAGCGGTCCAACTATCCGCCCGGCATGCTGCGTCAGTTCGACGCGGTGCTGGGCACCGGCAGCCTGCTGGCCTACAGCAAGGCCATCACCGCGCCGACCGTGGTGCTGCACGGGTCGCACGACCCGATGCTGCGGCCCGGCAACGGCCGGGCGGTCGCCGCGGCCATCCCGGGCGCCCGCTTCGTGGTGATCGAAGGCATGGGCCACGACCTGCCCGAACCGGTGTGGCGGCCGATCATGGAGGCGGTCACCGAGAACTTCGGCCGATAGTTCGCTACCAGCGCGATTCGGTAACGACCTGGACAATTTGGCAGACTGCACAAATGAGTTCCAACAACCACCGCGAAGTAGCCAGGCTGGACCGGGTGCCGTTGCCGGTCGAGGCGGCCCGCATCGGCGTGACCGGTTGGCAGCTCACCCGCACCGCCGCCCGCATCGTCACCAAGCTGCCGACCAGGGGTTCGCTGCAGACCAAGGTGATCAAGCAGATCCCGCAGACCTTCGCCGACCTGGGCCCGACCTACGTCAAATTCGGCCAGATCATCGCCTCCAGCCCGGGCGCGTTCGGCGAGCAGCTGTCGCAAGAATTCCGCAGCCTGCTCGACCGGGTGCCGCCGGCCAACAAGGACCAGGTGCACAAGCTGTTCGCCGAGGAGCTCGGCGCCGACCCATCGGACCTGTTCGCCAGCTTCGACGACGAGCCGTTCGCGTCGGCGTCCATCGCTCAGGTGCACTACGCCACCCTGAAGACCGGCGAGGAGGTCGTCGTCAAGATCCAGCGGCCGGGCATCCGCCGCCGGGTGGCCGCCGACCTGCAGATCCTCAAGCGCTTCGCGCAGGCCGTGGAGCTGGCCAAGCTGGGCCGCCGGCTGTCCGCTCAGGACGTCGTCGCCGACTTCTCCGACAACCTGGCCGAGGAGCTGAACTTCCGCCTCGAAGCGCAGTCGATGGACGCGTGGATTTCGCACTTGCAGGGCTCGCCGCTGGGCAAGAACATCCGGGTGCCGCAGGTGCACTGGAAGTTCACCACCGAAAAGGTGTTGACGATGGAGCGGGTGCAAGGCATCCGCATCGACAATGCCGCCGAAATCCGCAAGGCCGGGTTCGACGGCACCGAGCTGGTCAAGGCGTTGCTGTTCAGCGTGTTCGAGGGCGGTCTCCGGCACGGCCTGTTCCACGGCGACCTGCACGCCGGCAACCTCTACGTCGACGACCAGGGCCGCATCGTGTTCTTCGACTTCGGCATCATGGGCCGCATCGACCCGCGCACCCGCTGGCTGCTGCGTGAGTTGGTGTACGCGCTGCTGGTGAAGAAGGACCACGCCGCGGCCGGCAAGATCGTCGTGCTGATGGGCGCCGTCGGCACCATGAAGCCCGAAGCCCAGGCCGCCAAGGACCTGGAGAAGTTCGCCACCCCGCTGACCATGCAGTCGCTGGGCGAGCTGTCCTACGCTGACATCGGCCGGCAGCTGTCCACGCTGGCCGACGCCTACGACGTCAAGCTGCCCCGCGAGCTGGTGCTGATCGGCAAGCAGTTCCTCTACGTGGAGCGCTACATGAAGCTGCTGGCTCCGCGTTGGCAGATGATGTCCGACCCGCAGCTCACCGGATACTTCGCCAACTTCATGGTCGAGGTCAGCCGCGAGCACCAATCCGATATAGAGGTATAGCCGCTGTGGAAATGCGAACCGGCACAGCACGTTCGGGCGACCTCGACATCTACTACGAGGACATGGGCGACCCGAACGACCCAGCGGTCCTGCTGATCATGGGGCTGGGCTCGCAGCTGCTGCTGTGGCGCGACGGGTTCTGCGAAAAGCTCGTCGCCGAAGGTCTGCGGGTGATCCGGTACGACAACCGCGATGTCGGGCTGTCCAGCAAGACCGAACGGCGCAAGACCGGCGGGGCGCTGATTCCGAACATGCTGAAGTTCTGGCTGGGTATGCCCGGCGACGCCGACTACCGGCTGGAAGACATGGCCGACGACGCCGCCGCGTTGCTCGACCACCTCGGGATCGAGCGCGCCCACATCGTCGGCGCTTCGATGGGCGGCATGATCGCCCAGATTTTCGCGGCGCGGTTCGCAAAGCGGACCCGCTCGCTGGCGGTGGTCTTCTCCAGCAACAACCAGCCGTTCTTGCCGCCGCCCGCTCCAAAAGCACTGTTCGCGCTCCTCAGGGGCCCGCGGCCCGACTCTCCGATCGAGGTGATCGCCGACAATTCGGTGCGGGTGTGGCGGATCATCGGCAGCCCGCGCTACCCGGCCCCCGAGCAGCGGCTGCGCAACGACGCGATCGAAGCCTACGAACGCTGCTACTACCCGTGGGGTGTGGCCCGGCATTTCGCCGCGGTCTTGGCCAGCGGCAGCCTGGCCCGCTATGACCGCCAGATCACCGCACCCACCGTGGTCCTGCACGGTCGCGCCGACAAGTTGCAGCGGCCGTTCGGCGGCCGGGTGGTCGCCCACGCGATCCGGGGCGCCCGGCTGGTGTTGTTCGACGGCATGGGTCACGACCTGCCCGAGCAACTGTGGGACCGGATAATCGGCGAGCTGACGGCCACGTTCGCGCAAGGTTGATCGCCGGGCGACCGGTTTGTCGATTCGGTCTGACCAGGCCGATCGATTAGCATGGCGGGCGGATAAGCGGGGGGCAGGGTAGTCGCATCCACTGATGGGTGGGCACCAAGAAAAATCCAGAGAGGCGCGCAGCGCGATGGCTCCAAAGCTCAGGCCGCATTTCGAGGATGTCCAGGCGCACTACGACCTGTCTGACGACTTTTTCCGACTGTTCCTCGACCCGAGCCAGACCTACAGCTGCGCCTACTTCGAGCGTGACGACATGACGCTGGAAGAAGCCCAGCAGGCCAAGGTCGACCTGGCGCTGGGCAAGCTGGGCCTGCAGCCAGGGATGACCCTGCTCGACGTGGGCTGCGGCTGGGGCAGCACGATGCGCCGTGCGATCGAGAAATACGACGTCGACGTCATCGGCCTGACACTGTCCAAGAACCAGGCCGCGCACGTGCAGAAGACGCTGGACGAGATGGACAGCCCGCGCACCAAGCGGATCCTGCTGGCCGGCTGGGAGGAGTTCGACGAGCCGGTGGACCGGATCGTGTCGATCGGCGCGTTCGAGCACTTCGGCCACGACCGTTATGACGACTTCTTCGCGATGGCCCATCGGGCCCTGCCCGACGACGGCGTGATGTTGCTGCACACGATCACCGGCCTGACTCCCGCGCAGATGACCGAACGCGGTATGCCGCTGACCTTTGAGCTGGCACGATTCATGAAATTCATCATCACGGAGATCTTCCCGGGCGGCCGGTTGCCGTCGATCGAGAAGGTGGAGGACCACTCGTCGAAGGCCGGCTTCACACTGACCCGCAGGCAGTCGCTGCAGCCGCATTACGCCAAGACCCTCGACCACTGGGCCGCCGCGCTGGAGCAGCACAAGAGCGAAGCGATCAAGATCCAGTCCGAAGAGGTCTACGAGCGCTACACGCACTATTTGACCGGTTGTGCAAAGGGATTCCGAATCGGGTACATCGATGTCAACCAATTCACCCTGGAGAAATAGCCTCAACACCGACAATGAACAACGACGTTGTGGCTCCGGCGCCTGTTAGGGCCAGGTATGGTGCATTCGCAACCCGGGTGCCGCGGCACCCCGAGCAGCAGGAAGGGCGACGAGAAACGATGCCTGACAAGCACGCCAGTCCCACTCAGACGCGCACGCGTCCCGAGGACATCCAGGCACACTACGACCTCTCCGACGACTTCTTCGCGTTGTTCCAGGACCCGACGCGGATCTACAGCTGCGCCTACTTCGAGCCGCCGGATATCACGCTTGAAGAGGCCCAAATCGCCAAGATCGACTTGAACCTCGACAAGCTGGACCTCAAGCCCGGCATGACGCTGCTGGACATCGGCTGCGGCTGGGGAACCACGATGAAGCGCGCGGTGGAGAAGTACGACGTCAACGTCATCGGGCTCACGCTGTCCAAGAACCAGCACGCCCGCGCCACGCGGGTGCTGGACAGCATCGACACCAATCGCTCACGCCGGGTGCTGCTGCGCGGCTGGGAGGATTTCAGCGAGCCTGTCGACCGGATCGTGTCCATCGAGGCCTTCGAGCACTTCGGCTTCGAGAACTACGATCACTACTTCAAGAACAGCTTCAACATGATGCCCGAGGACGGGCGGATGACTGTGCAGAGCAGCGTTGCCTACCACCCCTTTGAACTGAACGCGCGGGGGAAGAAACTCACCTTCGAGACGGCGCGATTCATCAAATTCATCCTCACCGAGATATTTCCCGGGGGTCGGCTGCCCAGCACCAAGATGATGGTCGAGCACGGCGAGAAGGCCGGTTTCATTGTTCCCGAGCCGCTTTCGCTGCGGCCGCATTACATCAAGACGCTGCGAATCTGGGGCGATGCGCTGGAGGCCAACAAAGCCAAGGCCATCGAGATCCAGTCCGAAGAGGTCTACGACCGCTACATGAAGTACCTGCGCGGCGCCGAGTATTACTTCACCGACGAGATGCTGGACGTCAGCCTGGTCACCTACCTCAAGCCCGGCGCCGCCGGCTAAGTTTTTTCGCGCCGCTGTCGGATTGTGGCCGCGCCGTTCGTCGGACGGGTAGAGAGTGGAACACAGGGTTCTGCTCACTATCGGAGGTGATGACGATGCAGTATTTTGCTCTGTTGGTCAACCAGGAGCGAGAGCTCACGCCTGAGGAGCGGGCTGCCGGGATGGCGGCTTACCAAAGCTTCCACGAGAAAGCTGGCTCCGCGATCCGGGCCGGTGACGCTCTGTTGCCGTCGGCGACGGCTGTCCGCATCGCCGGCGGTCCCGAGGCGCCGACGATTACCGACGGCCCGTTCGCGGAGGCCGCAGAGATCGCCTGCGGGTACTACGTTTTCGAAGCCGAGAACCTCGACGACGCGCTGGCGCTGGCCCGCGGCATTCCCGCCGCCAATCAGGGCGCGATCGAGGTTCGGCCGATCTACCACACCGTCGATCCCGATTGGTCGCGGCGGGCAGACAGCCAGTGGCTGGCGCTGCTGCTGGAGCCGCCCGCAAATGCCAACACCCCGGGCTCACCGGAGTGGCAGGCCGAAGCCGCACGACATGGTGAATTCGCTGCTGTGGCAGGCGATCACGTCGTCGCCGGCGCCGCCTTGCATGAGCCGGCGACGGCGACCACCGTGCGGGTCCGGGGCGGC